>JAVETN010000001.1:300000-410909 GCA_034006035.1 Desulforegulaceae bacterium | reverse complement strand
GCATGTGTTAGGCATGCCGCCAGCGTTCATTCTGAGCCAGGATCAAACTCTCCGTAAAAAATTTATTTCAAGGACCTGTCTGCTGTTTAGTTTTCAAAGATCGATTTTCATTTAACGAACAGAAAAGATTTACATCTTTTAATTTCTTCTGTCAACTACTTTTTTTCAGTTTGTTAAATTTTTCTTAAAGAACTTGCCCCTCAAAAACTTTTGTTTTACTTCCCTGAGGAACGAGACAGCTTATAGTTCTTTTTACTTTAGATTGTCAAACCCTTTTTTTAATAAAAACCACATTTTTTTCAAAAGAAATCGCAACAATCTAAATTTACTCAGCATTTATATAAAAAATTAAAAAGAGCATTTGTTTCCTTTAGTGCAGATCTGGAAGAGTCGCCCATAAAATCTTTTATTGAATTTAAAAACTCCATCTTCTCTTCTTCAGTTTTATCTGTAAAAACTTTTAAACTTTTTTCAACGCAAGAATTAAATGTATTTGTCATTTCCTTTGTTTCTTTGTTCCTGCTTACAAGATCTTTATAAAGGGAGAGATCAAGACCAAAAAGTCTTCCAACAAGGGCTAGGTTTACTCTGAAAACCGGGGTAGAAAACTTTAAAATAGCTTCAGGAGCTATATTCTGTGCTTTTAAAAACTCTCCTGTTGCAATTGTAAGAAGATGGGTAAGCCCCTGCACTATTGACATATAACGATCATGAATTTCCGGTGTGCTTATAGTTACAACAGCACCGTCTTTTTCAAATATATTTTTAAAAACATCTGTGTATGAATTTCCCCGTCCTTTGCAAATTATTATATTTTGTCCGTTGAGATCTTCTGTATACTGTCCAAACATTGGGTGACATCCAAGAACCTCACAATTTGTGCTTTCAAGCATTTTTTTCACTATGTCTGTTTTGAGAGAGCAAATATCCATAAGAAGCTTATCATCTGCAAGCAAACATCCTATACTTTCCACTACCTCAAGGGCTGCTTCCATAGGAGTGCTCAAAATTACTATATCTGATTCTTCTGCAAGCATTTCATTTGTAAGCTCTGTGTTTATATCTGAAACAATAACTTTAAAGCCTTTTTTTTCAAAATATCTTCTGAGCCAAACACCCATAACCCCAAGACCGCCGATTATTCCAATAGTTTTATTTTTAAAAAAACTTTCATCCTTCATTTTCTATTGCCTTTTTTCTTAACAAATGATCTGCAACAACAATTGAGGCCATGGCTTCAGCAACAACATTTATTCTTGGAATTGCAGAAATATCATGGCGGCCTATGACTCTTATTTTTTTTTCATTTCCGTTTATATCTATTGTATTCTGCTCTATTGAAACTGAAGGTATAGGTTTTACAGCTATCCTTATAACAATATCATCTCCATTTGATATTCCTGCCAGAATTCCACCTGAATTATTGGTCTTAAACCCCTTTGAATCTATTTCGTCATTATTTTCAATACCTGTCATCCGGGAAGCTTTAAATCCAGCACCGATTTCAACACCTTTTACAGCACCTATGCTCATCATAGCTTTGGCAAGATCTGCATCAAGTTTGTCAAAAACAGGTTCACCAAGCCCAAAACCAGGATTTTCAATTACTATTTCCACAATACCGCCAACAGTGTTTCCCTTTGACCTGATAATATCAATTTTTTCTTCTGCTCTTTTAAAAGCATCAAGATCTGCCATAAAAAGAGAATTTTTATTTATGTCTTTAATATTAAAACTTTCAGATTTGATTCCTGCAATCTCTTTTGTATGGGAAAAAACATTAATCCCATGACTTTCCAAAACAAGCAAAGCAACAGCACCTGCTGCAACACGAGCCGCTGTTTCCCTTGCAGAAGCTCTTCCCCCTCCCCTATAATCCCGAATTTTATATTTTTTAAAATAGGTGATATCTCCATGACCCGGCCTGAAAAGGTCTTTTATATCATTATAAGCTGAAGATTTTTGATCTTTATTTTTTATCATGAGCATAATGGGAGTTCCTGTGGTTTTTCCTTCAAAAACCCCGGACATTAGATGAACTATATCCTCTTCTTTCCTACTTGTGCTGGTTTTATTGTCTTGACCAGGTTTTCTTCTGTCCATTATTTTCTGAATTTTTTCCATATCAAAAAAGATATTGGAAGGGCATCCATCAATAATAACTCCAAGACTTTCACCATGGGATTCACCAAAGGTTGTAATTTTAAAAATTTTACCAAAAGAGTTTCCAGGCATTTATATTATCCTTAAATATTTAATTCTTTGATTATTAAGTCTGCAAGTTCATCAATTCCAAGATTATCAGTATCAAAAATAAAAGAAGAGGTCTTTTTGTATAAAGGTTCTCTTTTTTTCAAAACTTCATCTATTTCTTTTTCCATGGTAAATCCTGTAAGAGACGGTCTTAAATCCCTGGTATTTTCATCAGAACAAATTCTTTTTTTTATGGTTGCCGGTTTTGCCTTAAGCCAGATTCCAATACCTTCAGATTTTATTAAATCAATATTTTCAGACTTTTCAACTACTCCGCCCCCTGTTGAAACAACAATATTTTCCTTTTTACAAATTTCTTTTAAATACTTTGATTCAAGATTTCTAAAATATTCCCAATTATTTTCCTCAACAATATTTGCAATTGTTTTGTTTTCATTTTCCTGAAGATAAAAATCACAATCATAAAAATTCAAATTAAGCTTTTTTGCTAAAAGTTTTCCAACAGAGGTTTTTCCTGTGCACCTGTATCCTATTAAAAAAACTTTCATTTTTCCAACACTCCCTCAAACACTTCCCAAAAATTTGGAAATGATTTTTTGACACAGTTTTCTTCTTCAATTTCAAGACCGTTTTTTGAACCTACTCCTGCAACAGCAAAACTCATTGCCATTCTGTGATCATCATAAGTTTTTACACAGCCATACTTATGTTTCCCACCTGAAATAACCATCCCGTCTTCTTTTTCCAAGGCTTTTATTCCAAGATTGTTAAGCTCTTTTACAACACAGCCTATACGATCACATTCTTTTTCCCTTAAATGGGCTACATTTCTTATTCTTGTTTCACCTTTTGCAAATGAAGCAACAACAGCTAGAGTTGGAGCAACATCAGGCATATCTTTCATATCCGCATCAATACCTTTGAGCTCTTTTCCCTCAACAAAAATCCCGTCTTTTTCCTCTTTTACAATACAACCCATTTTTTCAAGAAGTTTTGCAAACACTATATCTCCCTGGGATGAAGAAAAACTTACTCCTTTAACCTTGATTTTTGCTTTTTTTACTGCTGCAAGAGCAAAAAAATAACTGGCATTAGAACAATCCGGCTCTACCTCATAAATACCGGAATTATATTTTTGCTTTCCAGGCACATAAAATTTCATGTAATTTTCATGTTCAGCTTTTATTCCAAAATCTTTCATTATATTAAGAGTCATATCAATATAAGGCTTGGAAACAGGTTCATATAAAAGATTAATTTCAATTCCTTTTAAAGTAAGGGGTGCTGCCATTAAAAGTCCTGAAAGAAACTGACTGCTTATTCTGCAGTCAAGGTCAGTTTTCCCCCCTTTTTCAAGGTTCCCCCCTAAAAAGACAGGCGGACAACCAGTTTTTCCAACAGACTCTGCTTTGACTCCAAGCATTTCCAGTGAATCAAGAAGAGGATTTATTGGCCTTTCCTGCATTCTTTTATTTCCTGTTAAAATCACAGGTTTTTTACTTAAAGCAAAAACTCCTGTTAAAAGCCGCATCGAAGTTCCTGAATTCCCGAGATAAATTTCTTTATTTAATGGTGAAAAACTTCCCTTTTGTCCAAAAACAATCATTTTGTCTTCAGACCTTTCAATTTCTATTCCCATTGATTTCAATGCTTCCATTGTAAAAAGAGTGTCTTCGCTTTGAAGAGGCCTTAAAACCTGACAAACTCCCGTTGAAAGTGCTGAAGCAATAAGGGTTCTATGTGTATAGCTTTTTGAACCAGGAACAAAAACTTCTGCACTTTCTTTTATATTTAAAGGTTTTACAATCTTCATTTCTATCCTTTTCTTAACTTATGAAAGATTTTTTCCTTCATTATTTGAAAGGGAAACTTCTTGCCTGTCCATTTTTCAAACTGAAGCCCGCCCTGATAAACAAACATTCCTACTCCAGAAACAGCTTTAAAGCCTGACATGGCTGCATCTCTTAAAAACTTTGTATTTAAAGGATTGTAAACAATATCAAGGGCAACTCCTTTTCCCTTGAATAAAGACTTATCAACAGGAGATTTATTAATATAAGGATACATTCCAACAGAGGTTGTATTTATTATTATTTCAGGCTCAAGTTTTTCAATACTTTCCAGATCTACAAACTCAGCATTAAAATCTTTAGCAAGCTCTATTCCTTTGGACTTTGTTCTGTTTGTAATAAAAAGATCAGCATTTTCCGAGGCAAGCCCATAACAAACACCCCTTGAAGCACCTCCAGCTCCTATGACAAGTGTTTTTTTACCTTTAATTAGACTATGCTCCCTAAGGGAAAGAATAAAACCTTTCCAGTCAGTATTGTCTCCTTCAAGAACTCCGTTTTTGTTTGTAACAGTATTTACTGCTCCAATTTTTTTTGCACTTTCGCTTTGTTCATCAAGGTATTTAATTATGTTTTCTTTGTGTGGGACAGTAACGCTTACACCTTTAATGCCAAGACCTTTTATCCCTTTTACTGCCGATTCAAGATCAACCACTTCAAAAGCTGAATAAACTGAATTTAAAGATAATTTTTCAAAAGCAAGATTTTGCATAAAAGGGCTTAAACTGTGTTTTACAGGATTTCCAATAACTGCGAAAACCTCTGTATGAGCATCCATTTTTTTATCTCCGATTTTACATAAATTTTTTATAGGAACCTGAATGTTTTAAAAAAAGACAAACTTCTTTCATTTCAGCAATTACTGATTTTACAGAACTGTCTTTAATATGACCGTCAATATCCATTACAAAAAAGTAGTGCCAGTTTTTATGTCGTATGGGCCTTGACTCAAGCTTTACCATGTTTGCTCCTGCTGCTGATACAGGCTGAAGAGCCTTGTACAATGCTCCTGGAACATGGGAAGTTACAAACATTATTGTAGTTTTATCGTTTCCTGTTCTTTCAGGTTCATCTTCTCCAATAATAAGAAACCTTGTTATATTTCTTGTTGAATCTTCAATTCGTGAAGCTGCAATATTTAAATTGTAAAACCTTGAAGCTTCTGAATTTGCAATTGCAGCTGAATTTTTCTCTATTACAGCCTGTCTTGCTGCTGCTGCTGTACTGGACATTTCCTTAAGTTCAGCATCAGGAATATTTTCCTTTATCCATTTTCTACACTGGGCAAAGGCTTGAGGGTGGGAATATACAACCTCAATATCTAAAAGATTTGTAGTTGTTGATAAAAGATCATGGGAAATTGCAATTGCAATTTCTCCGCATATTTTAATCTGAGAATCAAACAAAAGATCAAGGGTATGATTTACAGCACCTTCTATTGAATTTTCAACTGGAACCACTCCAAATTTAAAATATCCTTTTTCAACTCCGCTAAAAATATCAGGAATCGAGTTTTTGGGAACAAATTGCCCTGAATAATCAAAATGTTTTAAAGCTGCTAGGTGAGTGTTTGTTGCTTCAGGTCCAAGATAAGCTACCATATTTGGATTTTGAATATCCCTTGAAGCAGACATTATTACCTGAAAAATATGATAAATCACATCTTCTGAAAGAGGCCCTTTATTATTATTTTTAAGACGCTCTAAAATATTCTTTTCCCTTGAACTATCTAAGACCTTTACTCCTGTTTCCCTTTTTATGTTTCCAATTTTCATTCCAAGCTCAAGTCTTTTGTTTAGAAGCTCTAAAATTGTATCATCAATTTTATCAATTTCTTTTCTATACAGACTTATTTCAGGATTATTAATTTTATTGTCCATTTTTAATTATTTTTCAGTTATAGTTTCGTCAATTTTATGACCGAAATGCCTTCCGCCCTCTTCAATTGCAACTAAAACCTCGTCTCCTTTTTTAAGGGACACTATTGAGACTGGACTTCCATCAGGAGAAGTAAGCCTTATTGTTTCAGCATTTTGTAAAATTATATTTAAGCTTCTTTCTTCAATTTTTGCTTCAACCAGCATAAGAGGTCTTTTTTCCTGCTTTATTCTTCCAACAACTGCTTCTTCTATTGTTCCGTCATACTTTGTTATAATTACGGTATCACCGGATTTTAATTCTGAAAGATAACTTGTTTTACCGCCAGGAACTCTTGTATAGGCATGTACAGGACCAGCATTAATTCTAAAAGGCCTTGGATTTACATATGGATTTTCTACAGTTTCAGCATGAACAAGAAAAAGGGCCGAACTTGTATTTCCAACAAGCATACCTTCACCGGGCAAAAGACTTGTGCATGTATCAACACAAACTCTGTCTCCCATTCCAAGAGAGGTTATTTTTTCAATAACTGCTTTTTCAAGCTGAATTTTTTCATTGGATTTTAAAAGGCTTTCTATTATTTTTTTAAGTTCCAATGGGGAATCTACATCAACCATTATTTGAGAAACACCTTTTTCCAAAATTTCAAAGGCTGTCTTAGCTTCTTCAAAGCTCTTAACTATTGGGGCAATGTCAGCTTTTTTAGCAATCAGATTTTCCAGAGGAATTATGCTCCAGTCTGTGCATTCAAGAATAACCAACTTGCCAAGACTCAGCTTATAAATCTCTTCTTCCTGACTTCCGTCTGTTATTTTATAAGTAACTGCGTCTTTACCTAATTTGATATCCCCTGTTTCTGAAATTGTTTTTACAATTCCAAGTTCCTTAACCTTTTCATCCATACCTTTTTCAACCATAATTCCTTCAACCCCGCATTCCAGGGCCGTAAGAGCCATTTCTTTATCAAAAGGTATATTTTTTACCCAAATCTTTCTTTTCATATTAAACACCTAAATTTTATGAATTAATAATTTTCATTGCCTCTTCAACGCTTGAATTTTCATGAATCAAAGCTGAAAATGCCCTTACTATTTTCTCAGGAGATCTATGCTGAAAAACATTTCTTCCTATGGACACTCCAGAACCACCTGCATCAAGTGAACCCTTAACCATTTCTAAAATATCTTTGTCAGAATCCATTTTTGCCCCCCCTGCAATAACCACAGGAACAAAACATCCTTCAACAACTTCCCTGAAACTTTCAGGACTGCCTGTATATGATACTTTTACAATATCAGCGCCCATTTCCGCCCCAACCCTTGCAGCGTGCTTTACAACTTCAGGATCGTATTCATCCTTAATTCTTTCTCCCCTTGGATACATCATGGCAAGAACAGGAATTCCCCAGCTCCTTGCCTCATAGGTTATTTTCCCAAAATCTTTTAACATATTCTTTTCTTCACCATTTCCAAGGTTTACATGAACTGAAACAGCATCGGCACCAAGTCTTATGGCTTCTTCAACAGAACATACTATTGTTTTTGCATTTGGATATACAGACATTGCAGTTGAAGCTGAAAGATGAACTATCAAGCCAATATCAGGCCCTTTTCCTCTAAGACCGTCTTCAACAGCACCTTTATGCTCAATAACAGCATTTGCTCCGCCTTTTGCAATCTTGTTCACAGCATCCTTCATGTTTTTAATACCTTCAATTGGCCCTACAGTAATCCCGTGATCCATGGGAACTATTATCGTCCTCCTGGTGTTTCTATTAATAATTCTTTCTAGCCTTATCTGCTTCCCTATCATTTTACTTTCCCTCACTCTAATAATAAAGTTTATACAAAAAAAAAGACCGGGGAGTTTGCTCTCCACGGTCTTTTTGTATATTATTAGTCTCCGTAGACAGCATTTTACCGGCTGTCCACGATGCTTTGATTCAAACTAGATAAAAGCACCTCCAGACAGACGCCTGCTAAAATAGAAGAACCAATAATAATAAATTTTGCAGATTTTGTTTACTGTCTGAAGTTTCATTGTCTGAATTTTTCCTTTTAATTTAAATCAATCTATTAACTAAAGACTGTTAATACATTTGTCAACATTTATTTTTTTATTTAAAACTTAGAAATAAATTTTTACAAAAATACTGCTTTTATAAGGCTCATAGGGATAATAAGCTTGACAGGACAGCGTCTTACAAGTAATTTTATAATGTTTTTATGATGGTTGTTTTTAATTTATAAAACAATATTCCAAAATAAATTTTATCTAAAAAGCTTTATTATTTTTAGTTTTTGAGAACTTAAAATATTTCTCAATCCCCAAAAGAATAAAACATATTATTAATAAACCAAGAAGGAGGAAGACATGAACAAAGGTGATTTAGTTGCTGAAGTTGCAAAGGTGCTCAGCAGCAAAAAAGATGCACAGGCTGCTGTTGATCAGGTTTTTTCAGCAATCACCGAGGCCCTGGCAAGACAAGAGAATGTAACTCTTGTTGGATTTGGAACATTCAAATCTTCTGACAGAAAAGCAAGAAAAGGAAGAAATCCCCAGACAGGTGAAGAAATTGATATCCCTGCACGCAAAGTTCCTAAATTTGTTCCTGGAAAAAACCTTAAAGATGCAATAAATTAACCATGAAAGTCCCGGTCATTGCATAACCGATTTAGGCCGGGACAAGATAAGAACAAATTAATCTTGCCAATCACCCTCCACTCAAAATATTCCATTGAATCAAACTTTTTTTTGACTTATAATCCATTGCAAAAAAACAAAACTTTTTTATACAAAAACAAAGGTTTTCTCCATAGTGCTTAAACAAGAACTGACAATAACAAACGAACTGGGGTTGCACGCAAGACCGGCTGCCTTGATTGCAAAAACTGTAAAAAAAGCTAGATTTGATATCTGGATTGAAAAAGACAGCATCAAGGTTGATGCTGGAAGTATGATAGATATTTTATCAATTGCCTGCCAAAAAGGTTCGCTAATCACATTGATTGCAGATTCCAGCGAAGACAAGAAAACTTTTGAAGAAATAAAAAATATTATTCTAAACGGTTTTGGAGAATAAATTTTGAATGACCAAATGCTTGAACAAAGAATACAAGGCATAGCCGGTGCTCCCGGTATATGTATAGGAAAAGCCTATCTTGTTGATTCGGGAAACGTTGATATAGTAAAAAAATACAGTCTTCCAAAAAGTGAAATTAAACCAGAAATCGCAAGATTTAAAACAGCAGTAAACAATGCAAAAAACGAACTAAAGGAAGTAATTAGAAATACTCCTCAAGCTCTTGGAGAGCATGTTCAAATTCTTGAAACACATCTTTTGCTTTTCAAGGACAAAATGCTTTATGAAAAAACAATTAAAACAATTGAACAAAAAGCTTTTAACGCTGAATGGGCTTTAAAAACAATAGTTGATGAAACAAAACGAATTTTTAAAAATATTGAAGATGAATATTTAAAAAGCCGGGGGGCAGATATTGTCCATGTTGCAGACAGAATAATGCTTAACCTCACAGGTGCTGTTGAAGTTAATATAGCAGGTATAAAAAAAAGAGTTATTCTGGTTGCCAAAGATCTTTCTCCCGCACAGACAAGCCAAATACAATTGGACAAAATTATGGGGTTTATCACTGATACAGGCGGAACAGCCTCTCACACAAGCATTATAGCCAGAACTTTAGAGCTTCCCTGTGTGCTGGGCCTGGAGAATGTAACCTCCCAAATAAAAAATGATGACATAATAATAGTAGACGGCCTTGAAGGCGTTGTAATAATAAACCCCGATGATGAAACTCTTATTGAATTTGAAGACAAGAAAAAAGACTACGAGCTAAGACATGCGGAAGTAACCAGAGCAAGTCATCTTCCGGCAAAAACAAAAGACGGTGTTACTATAAATGTAATGGGAAACATTGAGTTTGGTGAAGAAGTTGTTTCTGTTAAAGATCATGGCGGAGACGGGATTGGCCTTTTTCGAACTGAATTTCTCTACATGAATAGAGACAGCTACCCGGATGAAGATGAACAGTTTGAGAAATATAAAGAAGTTGCCGAACTCATGTCTCCGGGCGAAGTTACAATAAGAACCCTTGACGTCAACGGTGACAAAGCTCTTAGATACAGCAGGGGACAGCTTCCTGAAACAAATCCAGCCTTAGGTTTGAGAGCAATAAGGTTTTGTCTTAAAAAAAAGGATATATTCAGAGCTCAGCTTAAAGCTATTTTAAGAGCTTCATACTTTGGAAAAATTCAGATTCTTTTCCCCATGATTTCTTCTCTTGGGGAAGTCCTTGAAGCAAAAAAAATACTTTCCCAATGCAAAAAGGAACTCGATGATAACAAAATCAACTGGGACAAAAATATAAAAACAGGAATAATGATAGAAGTTCCTTCTGCAGCAATAATTGCTGATACTCTTGCAAAAGAAGTTGATTTTTTCAGTCTTGGAACAAACGATCTTGTTCAATACACCCTTGCAATCGACAGGGGTAATGAAGAGGTTGCCCACCTGTACAACGAACTTGATCCCTCTGTTTTAAGGCTCATAAAAAACACAGTTAAAGTAGCTAAAGAAAACAATCTCGGACTTTCTATTTGTGGAGAAATGGCTGGAAATCCCTTGAACATCCCATTACTTCTTGGGCTTGGGATAAAAAACTTCAGTATGTATCCCAATGGAATTCCCCAAATTAAACAAATAATCAGAGAAATGGAAGTCAAGGAAACAATTGCTTTTACAAAAGAATTGTTCAAACAGAACAACCCTGAAGATTCCAAAAATCTCATCAAAGATAAATACGGGGATAAACTGAAATTATAAAGGAAGTATAAATTGAGAAACAATTCACATACTAAACAAATAGCATATAACAAAAAAGCAAGACATAATCTTGACATAGAAGAAGAATATGAAGCTGGGATTGTTCTTAAAGGCACAGAAGTCAAATCAGTCAGGGAAGGTAAAATAAGCCTTAAAGAAGCTTTTGCAAAAATAAAAAACAATGAAGTTTTTGTTTACAATCTCCATATTGCGCCTTATACCCATGCTTATTTTGATAACCACGACCCCATGAGGCCAAGAAAACTTCTTTTAAACAAAAGAGAAATCAAAAAACTTATAGGAAAAACAAATGAAAAAGGATTCACTCTTGTTCCTTTAAAAGCCTATTTGAAAAACGGAAAAGTAAAAATCGGACTTGCCCTTGGTAAAGGGAAAAAACTATATGATAAAAGAAGAGACCTCAAAGAAAAAGAGATTAAAAGAGAGATGGAAAGGAGCATGAAAAAATTCAATCAGTAAAAAAATACAACAATGAAAAACCAAAACTACCGTTTCTGAAACTTCAGAGCTTGATCTTCAAGCAGTAAAAAAACAAAAGTTTATTTCAAAGTAAGGTAGCAGAACCAAATATCAGTCAAAGATAATCAATGGTTTTAAGAATCTTTATTTAAATACAAATAGAATCTTATTTCAATTCATTTGGTTCTATTCAAATCCTTATTCCAAATAAAAACCCATTCCCCTTCAACATTCTTGAGTTTCAAAGAGTTTTAAAAAAATCAGCCTTAACTGTAGAATTTTAAAAAACTGGATTATTGACTAAAGAATTTGAGACCAAATTGTTAACATATAAAGAAATTGACTTTTCAAATACAAATTTCTAGAGTCTTCAAAAGATTATGAAATTTAGAATATGTTAATACTTACAAGTTAAATTCAAATACAACTAATGGACAAGAATTTAAAATGGCATCATCATGATAGACAACCTTGAAAATAAAAAGAAGTTTAAAAAACTTTTAAGCCTTGGAACTGCTCTGAACAAAATCCACGATCCTGATGTATTGATGGAAAAAATACTAAAGGAAGCCAGGGATTTCTGCAATGCTGATGCCGGCTCAATTTATATTGCAGAAAAACAAAATCTTATAATCTCATATTCTCAAAATGATACCTTGAAAGAAAATAAAGTTGTTTATAAAAAACAAAGTGTACCCATAAACAATTTAAGCATTGCAGGCTTTTGTGCCAAAAAAGGTGAAGTTGTCGTTTTAAATGATGTATCAAACATAAACTCAAGCTATCCTTTAAAATTCAATCCCGCTTTTGACAAAATGGCTGGATATAAAACCAGGTCCATCCTAGCCATTCCAATGAAAGGTGACTTAAGTAAAGTTATAGGTGTTCTTCAAATAATAAATCCCATAAAAAAAGATAGAACTCCGGGGCAATTTACAAAAGAAGATATTGAAATTTTACTTCATTTTGCAGGAATAGCAGCTGTTTCTCTTCAAAAAGCCCAGCTAACTAAATCAATAATTTTAAAAATGATACAAATGACAGAACTTCATGATCCTAGAGAAACAGGAGCCCATGTTAAGAGGGTTTCAGCTTACTCTACAGAGCTTTACATTGCCTGGGCAGTTAAAAACAAAATTCCCAATGAAGTAATTAACAAAGAAAAAGATATTCTTAAACTGGCTTCCATGGTTCATGATATAGGAAAAGTTGCTATTTCCGATCTTATACTTAAAAAACCTGGAAAACTTAATGATGAAGAATTTGAAATAATGAAACAGCACACTGTTTTAGGTGCAAAAATTTTTGAAGAAGAAATCTCAGAATTTGATAAAGCAGCAAAAGAAGTAATTTTAAATCACCATGAACGCTGGGATGGCAAAGGCTATCCAGGTGTCAAAAAATTTAATGGAGACTCAAACATTGAAACCAGGGGCAAAAAAGGAAAAGGAATTCCATTGTTTGGTAGAATAGTGTCCATAGCAGATGTGTTTGATGCTCTTTCTTCAAAAAGATGCTATAAAGATCCATGGACCGATGAAGAAGTGGTTGAATTTTTAAAAGAAAATTCAGGTAGAATGTTTGATCCAGAGCTCATTGAAATTTTCCTTGAAAATATTGACACAATGAACTCCATCAGCCAAAAATTCAGTTAACCAAAAACCATCAGCTTCTTTCCTTGTCTCCATCCACATCTGATTTCCCTGGTACAGGATTTATTTTGACAGGTTTTTTCAACCATTTATTTTTACCATACTTCAAATATCCCATTACATTGTTGAATCTTAAATCGTTTGAAGAATCAAAAGGCAGAATTTCCATATTAACAAGGGGTATTATATGTTCATAAAGAGCCTTGGAACCACCCCCTGTAAGGACAAGATAATCCATATCCCATTCATCGGCAAAAAGCCTATCCATTGAACTTACAATTTCCCTTGCAGCATACTCAAACACCCTGTCCCTTAAATTTGCTATATTATAGTCTTTGCCTTTTATCTTAATATGGCCAGAATCGACTGAATCAAACAACCTGTATAACTCCAATTGAACTCCGCTTTCCTTTTTAAGTTTTTCTGCTATGGCAAGAAAACTTCTTGAAATCCCAAGATCAGTTGTAGAAGAACTTCTTTCTATGTATTTCATCCTGTCAAAAACAGTAAAATCTGTTGTCTTAAAACCTATATCAACAACTCCAATTTTTTGATGAGCAAGATCTCGATTAACAATCTGTCCGCTTTCATCCATAAGAATATTAAAAACAGATCCAAGCGGCTGGGGCATAAGCTGTACTGAATTAATATTAAGACGCTTCCTTGTCACCGTACCGTCAGGCAGATGATATTCCACCATATGTTCGCCCTGAAGTGTTTTTGCAAAGGCTTCATTATCATGACCAAGATAAGCAACAGGAAGCCCTGAAACAACATTCATGGTAATTCCGTCTTCAGCGTAAATACCTGCTGCTGTAATTGCAAGAATTCTTACAAAATCTGAAACAAGCCTATTCTGATCCAGGGTAAACTCCCTTACAGCAGACTGTTTTGATGCATAATTACCTATAAAATATGATTTTTTGTCTATTGTTACATGAAGATTATCAGTGAATTTATTATTTCCGAAATTTGTTTTAAACTGAATATCAACCGGCTCTCCTATTACAGACTGAAATATATTACTCTGCCTCCCGTTGGATACTTTTGTAAAGCCAAAGCCCACATCAATTCCTAGCACTTCCATTATGACCTCCCCAAAGATTTAATCATCTCTTTTACGTAAAGAATCCTTCCTTTGACTTCGAATTTTATATTATAATTTTCAAATTCCATGCCATAAACCTTATCTTGATGATCTTCGGAGCAATAACCAGGCCTAAGGTCGTAACTTAAAACCTCTTTGAGCTGCTGTCGGAGTTTATTCTTATTTTTTAAAACCTGTTTTACTTCACTGGAAAACTCAACATCAAATGATTTTTCAGGCTTTGAATCAAAAACTTTAGATTTTGAATTGTTTATTAAATCAGCAAATTTCACATAGGGTTTAATATCTACAACAGGAGTCTTGTCTGCAAAATCACCGCCCCTAACAGTCAGGATGGTATTTTTACCATATTCAATATCTAAAAGTTCTACTGCAGACATTCCTATAAAATTAGGCCTGAAAGGAGATCTTGTTGAAAAAACTCCAGCCTTTTTATTACCACCCAGCCTTGGAGGCCTCACAAGCTTATTAAAACCCGAAACAATATTGTGATGAAAAATAAAAAGTATCCAGATATGGGAAAAATCCTCCAATCCCCTAAAAAAATCAATGTGGGAAAATTCTTCAAACAGTCGGATTTTTGACTCTACTGACAAAACAATGCCAGGTTGGCGAGGCAGACCGAATTTGGTCTTAAACGGAGAGCTTACCTCACCAATGGGATTGATGGAAAACAAGTCCATAAATATCACCTTTATATTTTGGTGCATTCATCATAAAGAGAGATAAATTCTGAACTGAGCTTATGCTTAGGGTCGAAAAAAACCATTGGTTTTGAAGCATAATGCGATTCTTTTATTTTGACAGAAGAGGAAATAAGAGTTTCAAAAACAGGAAGTCCCTGCTCTTTTAATTCATTTAAAATTGCAGCGGGAAAGTTTGCATTTCTCTGAAACTGATTTGCCACTATCCCACTGATCTCAAGCTTTGGATTGTGATCGGCCTTAATTTCAGAAGCCAGCCTAAAAACAGTTTCAACTGCCTTTTTAGAAAAAGAATCGCAGTCAAAGGGAACAATGCATTGATCTGCTGCTATCAATGCAGATCTTGTATAAAAATTAACCGCAGGAGGAGTATCAATCCAGATTTCATCGTAAACTTCCCTCAAACTATCCAAAGCTTCTCTGAGCTTGAACATTTTATACCTTGACTCAAGTTTGCCCATAATAGAATCCATTTCATCATCAGCAGCCATTAAATAAAGATTATCAAAATCTGTTTTTATTATATATCGCAAGGGATCGGGCTTTGTGAAAAACGAATACAAGATATCATTATAATATCCAGAAACACTGACCCCTTCAGGAGAGTTTTTTCCAAGAAGATAAAAACTTGAATTGCACTGAGAATCAAGATCTATTACAAGGGCTTTTTTCCCGGAAATAGCAGCAACAGAGGCAAGGTTACAAGTTATGGTCGATTTACCTACTCCGCCCTTTTGATTGAAAACAACTCTTACCATAGTAAATCTCCTTTCTGCCTTACTTGAGCACTCTGGCTTAACCCCAATGCCCGGTTTCAACTCCCCAGCAGACTGCCTGTATCAAATTGTGCTGAAGTTTTATTCTCATCCAGCTTGGGAGATGTAACATTAAAAACTTATAAACCTCTTAGTTTTTTAATTTCTTCGTATGCACTCTTTATTTCAATAAACTTTTCATGGGCAAATCTTTTAAATTCTTCACCAAGATGCTCAACTTTGTCAGGATGATATTTTGAAACCAGCTCTTTGTATGCTTTTTTAATTTCTTCATTGGAAGAACTTTCTGTCATCCCAAGAATTTCATAGCAATTTTTTATTCCTTTTTTCCCAAAAGCTCCGGGCCCAGACTGTTCTTTATTGTAGTAACTGCTACGAAAACCATTAAGTTTTTTCTTTTTATTAATAATATAAATAATCCAGACAATAACAGCAAGATCATCAAGATAGCCGATATAGGGAATAAAATCCCTTATAAGATCAAAAGGGAATAAAAAATAAACAAGTCCGAAAATTATCAGAAATATTTTCAAAAAAACTCCGCTGCCTAATAAATAAGGGGAAATTCTCCCCTTCAAAATCAATGTTTAAAACTTCTTTGACCTGTAAAAACCATTGAGGCATTAAACTCATTGCATGCTTCAATGGACTGATAATCATTCATTGAACCTCCGGGCTGAACAACTGCTGAAACTCCTTCTTTAAGACCTACGTCAATACCGTCCCTAAAAGGGAAAAAAGCATCACTTATCATACAAGACCCTTTAAGTCCGCCGCTTTCATTTTTTACCCTTTCATCTATCTCATTTTTCCTGTCTTCATTGTCTAAAAGAATATAAGGGGTTTTAAATTGTTCAAAAGCATACCTGTCAGCAAGCTTTTTATATGCCTTGTCCCTTGCAATTTCAGCTACACCGACTCTGTCCTGCTCTCCTGTTCCTATACCTATAGTAACCTCATCTTTTACATAAATCACAGAGTTTGATGTTACCCCGCTTTCAACCAGCCATCCAAAAAGCATGTCCTTTAACTCTCTTTGGTCTGGTTCTCTGTTTACCTTATATGTATTGCCTTTGTAATCGCACTCCGCTTTTTTAAAATCACTTGAAGAAAGAATTTCAGGAACAAAAGACCATTGAGCAATAATTCCACCATCAATAAGGCTCTTAAAATCAATTGTTCTAAGGCCGACAAATGTCTGAAGCTTTTCAATGTTTCTTATTTGCATTACTCTTAAATTTTTCTTTTTGGCAAAAACATCCATTACTCCTTCTTCAAACTCAGGGGCAACAACAACTTCAGCGTACTGGGAGGCTATGGCTTGAGCAGTAGCAAGATCAACAGCTCTATTAAGAGCTATACATCCTCCAAAAGCTGCAATTCTGTCTGCGAAATATGACTTTGTATAAGCAGATTCCAGAGTGTCAGACTTTGCAACACCGCAAGGGTTGTTATGTTTTACAATTACAGATGAAGGTGAATCTGTGAAGTACCTTAAAATGTTAAGAGCATTGTCTGCGTCGGTTACATTTGTTTTTCCAGGATGTTTTCCAGACTGAAGAAGTTCAATATCAGAAGCAAGATATTTCCCGGGCTGAATTATTTGAGTGTCACCAAGCACAAGATTTCCATTTGAAAGTCTGTAAAGAGCTGCTTCCTGTCCTGGGTTTTCTCCATATCTAAGCCCCTTAGCTTCGCCCTTGATATCCCAGGCAACCTTTTCATAAAAAAGGGTCTGCCTGCCTTTATCATCAGAAAAACTTACTTCCATAGAGGAAGGAAAGCTGTCACCATCCATTCTTTTATACATTTCTTTTAAATCTTTTACCATTTCCTAATTCTCCTTCTTATAGCTTATAGCAGGGTTCAATTTTTTTAGAATATGATGTTTTTTCAAGATAAGAAGCAATAGCATTATCATAGTCCGCAGTATGCCTGAAAGCCTTTTTGGCAAATTCAAATCTTGATTCAAGATCAAGACATCCGCCCTGCTCCTTCATTTTATCAATTATTTTTCCATAATCTTTTGGGAAAACAACAGAGGCAACCCTTAAATAGTTTTTTGCAGAAGCTCGTATCATACAAGGCCCGCCAATATCAATATTTGCCCTTGCTTTTTCAGGAGTTGAATCATTTTTAGAAATTGTTTCCTCAAAAGGATATAAATTTACCACAACCATATCTATTGGAAGAGCCAATGTTCTTTCAAGGTCTTTTTTATGATAATCATTGTATGTTTCAGTTAAAATTCCCAGATAGATTTTAAAATCAAGAGTTTTTACAAGCCCGCCCTGGGTTTCAGGTTGCCCTGTATAATCTGAAACCTGAAAAAGAACATTTATTGCTTTTTCACCCAAAATTTCACTTATCCTGGAATAGGTTCCTCCGGTTGAAAGAATTTTTATATCAGGATTAATTTTGACAAGTTCTAAAATAAATTGTTCCAACCCTGATTTGTCAGAGACTGAAATAAGAACAGTGCTGATTTTTACAAAGTCGTCAACCCGAGTTACTAGGTTTTTCCCCATTTTTAGTATATCCTTCTTAGATTTACAAATTCACATAAATATTTTCATAAAACAAAATTCTCTTTGAGAGCAAATTTGTTTTTTCATTAAAAAATAAGAGCACAAAAATTCTACCCTAAGACAAGTTGAAAATTAGTTTGTTTAATGCCTTTCCACAGATCTAAACCCTCAAGGTCACTCAATAAGAGCCTTTCAGGCTTTGGATATAAATACATCTAAAAAATCTGCCTTTTTTACAGTTGTTTATAATACTCTAAATCATGGTTAAATCAATTTGTTTGTATAAAATCCTTATCTTAAAAACTTTTTATCTTCCTTTGTATTTTTTTAAAATACCCCAAGTACTAAAGTAGATGAATAAAATCTACAAGATCAATAAAACATAAAACTCTTTAAATTTTCACCCCACTTTGCCCCACACGTATAAAAAAATAAAAATATCCAAAATAACAAGGGGTTTTTACATTTGTTCTTGAATTTTATTTGTATTATATGTAGATTTACTATCCGAAAGGAAAATTTAGGTAAAAAAAGGAATTTATATGTTCCGGGGGAGTTCATCACACAAGCTTGATCAAAAAGGCAGGTTAAGTGTTCCTTCAAGATTCAAAAAAGATATTGAGTCAGAGGAAACACCTGTACTTTACCTTACGCGAATGGACAACTGCATAAGAGCTTACCCCGAGTCAAAATGGATTGAAATTGAAAACAATTTTAAAAATCAAAAAATTAAAACCGAAAAAATGCGTCGCTTTTTCAGAACATTTATAGGTGGAGTTGCAGAATGCGAACTGGACAAACAGTCCAGAATTATAATCCCCCAGTCTTTAAGAGATTATGCTGGCCTTGAAAAAGATGTGGTTCTTGTTGGGGTTTTAGAACATTTTGAAATATGGTCTAAAGAAAACTGGCAATTAGAAAATGATAAACTGGCAGAAGATCTTTTACTTGAAGACTTTCAAGAAGAGATTGCCGAGCTTGGGCTTTAATTATGAAATATTCTCACAGCTCGGTGATGCCTGAGGAAGTAATTGAATATCTCAATATAAATCCCAGGGGAGTTTATATTGACTGCACCCTTGGAGGAGCAGGTCATTCAAGACTGATTCTTGAAAAGAGCTCACCTGAAGGCAGACTTCTTGCTATGGATAGAGATGAGCTGGCAATAGAAAATGTTAAAACAGTTCTTTTTGAATTTAAAAACAGGTACACTGTTTCAAGGGCCAATTTTTCATCGATAAAGCAAGTGATGATAGAAAAAAAAATAAATAAAGCTGATGGAATCCTTGCGGATATAGGGGTATCCTCCCACCATCTTGATGAAGCCAAAAGAGGTTTCAGCTTTACCAAAGAAGGCCCTCTTGACATGAGAATGGATCAAAACTCAGACCAAACAGCTTATGATATTATAAACAACTATTCAACAGAACAATTGTTTTTAGTTTTCAAAAAATACGGGGAAGAAAAATTTGCTTCAAGAATAGCAAACAGGATTGAAATCAAAAGGAAAATTAAGCCAATAAAAACAACAACAGAACTGGCTGAAATCATAAAGAACTCAATCCCGAATAAATTTTCGAGAAAATCCAAAATTCATCCGGCAACAAAGTGTTTTATGGCAATCCGGATTGAAGTAAACAATGAACTTTATCATCTGGAAAAATTTCTTGAAGAAGCACCTTATCTCCTAAAACCCAAAGGGAGACTTTGTATTCTTACATTCCACTCCCTTGAAGATAGAATAGTGAAAAATAAGTTTAAAGAACTTGAAAAAGCCTGCATTTGCCCACCTGATCTTCCAATGTGCGTTTGCGGCAAGAAAAAAGAGTTTAAAATTATTACAAGAAAACCTCTTATACCCACTGATATTGAAATCAGTACAAACCCAAGGGCAAGAAGTACAAAAATGAGGGTTCTTGAAAAATTATGAAAGAAACAAAACCATTGTACATTATTTTGCTTTTCATGGTTTTGATGTTCAACCTTTTTTTTCATGTATGGTCAACTGGAAGATTTAAAACACTTTCCTTTGAAATAACAAAAATTAGTGAAAAAAAAACCGGACTTATTGAACATAAAAGGATTTTAAAAACAGAACTTGCCAGACTTAAGTCTCCAGAAAGGATTGAAAAGCTGGCTGAAATACTTCAATTTAACCCAGCTCTAAGATCACAGATAGAACTTATAAAATGAGAATTAAAGAAAAAAAAGCAGCAACCAACTCAGTATTAAGGATAAAAATAATAAAATACATTGCTTATCTTTGCCTTTTTCTTATTATTGGAAGAGCTTTTGTTATCCAGAATTTTTCATGTCCTGCACTTAAAAAAATCACACTAAACACTTATTCAAAAAAAATAGAAGTCAATGAAAAAAGAGGAACAATATTTGATAGGAACAAAGAGGTCCTTGCAATTTCACTTGATGCCTGGGATCTTGCACTTCGCCCTGAATTCAAACAAAACTTCAGCGATTATCAAACCATTTCAGAAATTACCGGACTTAAAAAATCAGAAGTAAAGACAAAATTTGATTCAAGTTCAAGCTTTGTTTATCTAAAAAGAAAAGCATCAAAAAATGAAGTTGAAAAAATTCATGCCCTTGAAAAAAAACTTAATCTTGACCATAGACTTTTTGAAGTAATAAAAACAAGCAAAAGAGTTTATCCAAATAAAAACCTTGGAGCACCTATAATAGGATTTACAAATCTCAATCAGCAAAGAACAGGAGCAGAATACACCTATAATCATCTACTTGAGGGTTCAACAACTCAAATTCCAATCATTTCAGCAGGTAAGGGAAATTGGTATAAAAACCCCGACTTCAACCATAAAACAAACCCCGGTAATGATATTTACCTGACAATTGACAAAAACATTCAGTATATAGCCGAGCAGGCCCTTGAAAGAATTGTAACAAAATTTAAAGCAAAAGATGGAAAAGCAGTGGTAATAAATCCAAACACAGGTGAAGTCCTTGCCATGGCTCAATACCCGTTTTTCAACCCTAATGTTTACTGGAAGTCAGATCCCCAATCCTGGAACAATAGAAACACTCTTGATGCATTTGAACCAGGTTCCATTTTAAAAATTTTTCTTGCGGCAGGTGCAATTGACAAAGAATTTTGTAGCAAAAACTCCATTTTTTACTGCCAGGACGGAAAATATAAAATAGGTTCAGTTACAATTCACGATACCAAACCTCACAAATGGCTTCAGGTTTCCGAGATAATAAAATTTTCAAGTAATATTGGGGCTGTAAAAATAGGAGAACTTGTAGGAAGAGAATCCCTGTACCAAATTTTAAAAGACTTTGGGTTTGCCAAAAAAACAGGGCTTGATGTCCCCATTGAAACTTCAGGAGTTCTCCGTGAACCCAATTTATGGACAAAAGTTGACACCAGCAATATTTCCTTTGGGCATGGAATGTCTGCTTCTTCAGTTCAGCTTGCAACTGCTGTTTCAACAATAGCAAACAAAGGATATTTGCTAAAACCTTATCTTTTGAAAAAAATAACAAACCCCTTGGGAGAAGAAATATTCTCAAACACCAAAAAAATAAAAAAAAGAGTGATTTCAGAAAAAACAGCAATTGCAATCACTAAAATGATGGAAAAAACAATTACTGAAGGAACAGGTTCAAATGCTGCCCCTAAAGGATATTCAGCAGCAGGAAAAACAGGAACATCACAAAAACTTGAACCAAACGGGAAATATTCAAGGGAAAAATACATTTCAACTTTTCTTGGATTTGCCCCTGCAGATAAAGCTGAAATTGCAGTAATGGTAGCAATAAATGAACCAATTGAAGGATACTATGGAGGAATTGTAGCAGCTCCTGTTTTTAAGGAAATTGCAACAAAAACTCTTTCCTATATGAATGTTCTTCCAGAGGGAATAACAATTGCCTTAAGCCGAGGAACAAATGAAGTCAGATAAACTTATTAACTCAAATCCTCCTTTTAAGATTAAAGAAGCACCCGTGGTTTTCCCAAAGATCAGCGGAATAGCCTTTGATTCAAGAGCTGTTTTAAAAGGAGACCTTTTTATCGCAGTTAAAGGTTTTTCTTTTGATGGTCATAAGTATATTGCAGAAGCTGAAAAAAAAGGAGCTGCCCTTATAGTCTGCCAATCAAAACAAAGCGGGATTAAAGTTCCTCAATTAGTGGTCTCAGATTCAAGAAGAGCACTTTCATTTTTCTCTGCACTTTATTACGGATTCCCCTCAATTGGAATAAATATAATTGGAGTGACAGGAACTAACGGAAAAACAACAACCTGTGCCCTTATTGAAGATATTTTAAAAAAGTCAGGTAAAAAAACAGGGATTATTGGGACAATAAAGCTGAGCTACCCTTTAAAAGACGGCAGAATTTATGAAAAAGAAAGTTTAAATACCACTCCTGAATCAGCTGAGCTTCAAAAAACAATTTATGAAATGAAAAAAAATAATGTCACAGATATTGTCATGGAAGTATCTTCCCATTCAATAGCACTTGGAAGAATTGACGACGTTTTATTTAATACAATTGTTTACACAAATCTTACCCAGGATCACCTTGATTTTCATAAGTCCATGGAAGAATACGCCAGTGTAAAATCTGATTTTATAATAAAAAATGCTTTAGAATCAAAAAAAGAACCCCCTTTTACTGCTGTTAATATTGATGATCAAACAGGTAAATTAATAGCAGAAGAACTCAAAACCAAAAATTTTACCAAACTATTGGAATATTCCACGGAAAAAAAAGCTTTTCTTCAGGCATCAGATTTAAAAACAAACTTGAAAGGAAGCCGGGGAAAAATTAAATTTAAAGGAAAAACATACAATTTTTCTTCTCATCTTTTTGGAAAGCATAATGTAGAAAACATTCTTGCTGCTGTTTCAGCCTGCATTACTTCAGGAATAAGTATAGAAAATTGTATAAATCTTCTTGAAACCTCAAAGCCGGTAAGAGGAAGGCTTGAGCAGGTAGAAAACACAAAACGCCCATATGTTTTTATTGATTATGCCCATACTCCCGACGCTCTTGAAAATGTTTTAAACTCTCTTCGCCCCCTTTGCAAAAAAAGGCTGATTTCAGTTTTTGGCTGCGGAGGGGACAGGGATATAAAAAAGCGCCCATTAATGGCAGAAATTTCAGCAAGAATGGCTGAAATTACCATAATAACTTCTGATAATCCAAGAACAGAAAACCAAGACAAAATAATTTCAGATATTAAAGCTGGATTAACAAATATTATTCCTGAAAAAGATTTTTTAAATATAACAAAAAACGACAAAAATATTTATTTTATTGAAAAAAACAGACAAAGAGCTATAGAAAAAGCCCTTTTAATTTCTGATGAAAAAGACTGTATTTTAATTGCTGGAAAAGGTCATGAAACCTATCAGATCATAGGCAGAAAAAAATTTAAATTTGATGACAGAGAAGTTGTACTAAAAAAGGTGGAAGAAATTTATGGGAACTAAAGATTTTATAATAAAAAATCTGGACACTCTTGCTCTTGCCTGTGAAGGTAAAATTATCAAAAGAGGAAGCCTGTCTTTTTCGGGAAAGCTTTTAACAGATTCAAGAAGACTCTCTGACAACTCTTTTTTTATTGCAATAAAAGGAGATAAGTTCAATGGCCATGATTTTGTTTTAAAAGCTGTTAACCAAAACATCTCCGGTGTAATAATAGAAAATTCAGAAATTAAGCTTGCGGAAAATATAAATCAAGCTTCAGTTATTTCAGTTGAAAATTCAATTAAAGCCCTTGGAAAAGTCGCAAATTTCAAAAGAAAAAAATCTGGGATTAAAGTTTTTGGAATAACAGGCTCTGTTGGAAAAACATCCACCAGGGAAATTCTAAAATCAATACTTAGTCAAAAATTTCAGGTTCACGGCCCTGCCAAAAACTTTAACAATCACATTGGAGTTCCCCTCACAATTCTTGAGATAAATAAAAACCACGAGTTTGCAGTAATTGAAATGGGAATGAGTTCCAAAGGAGAAATAGAATATCTTTCAAAAATTGCCGAGCCAAACTTTGCAATAATAACAAAACTTGCTCCTGCCCATATTGAATTTTTTGAAAATTTTGAAGAAATTGCCAGGGAAAAAGCAACTATAACAAAAGGAATGAAAAAAAACTCATTCATAATTATAAACGAAGATGATGAAATCCTTGAAAAACATATAAAAAATATGAAGATTTTAAAATTTGGATTCAATGAAAAATCCAATCTTTTTATTTCAGATTTTGAAATTGGGAATTCCTCTTCCAAAGCATTGTTTAATCTTAATTTTTCAGGTAAAAAAGAAAGTTTTCAAGTAAATTTAAATATACCTGGAAAAACTATGTTAAAAAATGCAGCTGGAGCAGCCCTGGCTGGATTTATTTCAGGAATGAACTCAAAGGAAATTGCAAAGGGAATTGCAATGTATTCAGGAACTAAGGGACGTTTTTTTAAAATCCATGACCCAGGAAAAAACATTTTTATTATTGATGACACTTACAATGCCAATCCAGAATCTTTAAAAGCATCTGCAAAAGATTTTACTCTAATAAAAAATGGCAGCAGAGGATTTGCAGTTATTGGTGATATGCTTGAGCTTGGAAAACAATCTAAAGATTACCATTTTAAAGCTGGAGAAACTCTTGGAGAACTTGAGCTTGACGGAATTTTTGTATACGGAGACTTTGCCGACAGCCTGATTGCCGGTGCCAAAAACAAAACCAGTAAAAAAACAATCCTTTACAAAGGAAATCATAAGCAAATATCAGATGAACTTTTAAAAACTATTAAGCCAGGAGATTTTATTCTGGTTAAAGGCTCAAGGGGTTCTAAAATGGAAACTATAATTGAAAATCTGACAAATAAAACGGAGTAAATTATGCTTTATCATCTACTGTATCCTTTGCATACAGATCTTAGCTTTTTCAATGTTTTCAAATATATAACATTTAGAACCATTTATTCTGGCTTAACTTCATTTGTGCTTTGCCTTATGTTAGGAACTACTTTTATCGGTTATATGAGAAAACTCCAGATAGGCCAATATATAAGAGATTGCGGTCCTTCAAGTCATTACGACAAAAAAGGAACCCCCACCATGGGTGGTTTTTTAATAATAGGCACTACTGTTTTTTCCATTCTTTTATGGGCCAGACTAGACACTTTTTATGTTTGGATAACAATAATTGTTACCATAGGATTTACTGCCATAGGATTTACAGACGACTATGTTAAACAGATGAAAAAAGAAGGGGAAGGATTAAGTGCAAGAAATAAATTCCTTATACAAATTTGCATATCACTTATTGCCGGAATACTTATTTATCTGACTCCTGGGTTTAATACAGAACTTCACTTCCCTTTTTTCAAAGATCATACAATTGACCTTGGAATAGGATATATTTTTTTTACTGCCTTAGTTATTACAGGAGCATCAAACGCAGTTAATCTCACAGACGGGCTTGACGGACTTGCAATAGGGCCTGTTACAATTGCAGCCGCAACTTTTCTTCTTTTTTCTTATGTTGCAGGACATGCTAAACTTGCAGATTATCTCCAGATAACTTTTGTTCCCGGATGTGCTGAACTTACAGTTATTTGTGGAGCAATAGCAGGTGCAGGTCTTGGTTTCTTATGGTTTAACACAAACCCTGCCCAGATTTTTATGGGTGACACAGGCTCCCTTCCACTTGGGGCACTCTTAGGCACAATAGCTGTTCTTACAAAACAGGAAATCCTTCTTGTAATTGTCGGAGGTGTTTTTGTAATGGAAGCACTTTCTGTAATTATTCAGGTAAGCTATTTTAAATTTACAAAAGGCAAAAGATTTTTCAGAATGGCTCCCCTTCATCATCATTTTGAAATGCTTGGATGGAGAGAGCCTAAAATTATTGTAAGGTTTTGGATAATTGCAATAATATTTTCATTAATCGCAATTTCAACCCTAAAGATAAGATAAGCCATGTTTTCAATTAAAGACTTTAAAAACAAAAAAATTCTTGTTGCAGGTCTTGGAAAATCAGGAATATCTGTATTAAATCTTCTTCATTCAAAAGGTTTTAATGTAAAAGGATGCGATAAAAACAAAAAAATTCTTGAATCAGATGAAATAAAAAAAATTTCTAACCAAAAAATAAAAATTGTAATTGCCAATAATTTCGAAGAAGAAATTAAAACCAGTGACTTAATTATTTTAAGCCCTGGAATTGATCAAAGGGAAGAAGTCTATATCAAAGCTGTAAATCAAGGAAAAAATGTAATAGGAGAACTTGAAGCAGCTTGGTCTTTTATTGACAAACCAGTTGCCGCCATTACAGGGACAAATGGTAAAAGCACAGTAACAGAACTTACAGCCGACATTCTTGCCCACAGCGGAAAAAAAGTTTTCAGGGGAGGAAATCTTGGAGTTCCTCTTTCCCAGGGTATATCAGACAAGTCAGAATTTGATATCTTTGTTCTAGAAATTTCAAGCTTTCAACTTGATACCTGTGTTAACTTTTCACCTCAAGTAGGAACAATACTTAATATCACCCCAGATCATCTGGACAGATATGAAGATTTTTGTGGCTATAAAAATTCCAAACTTAATCTTTTTAAGAATTTCAACAAAGAAAACACTTCAATAATTAATTATAATGAAAGTTTAAAACTTGAAACAAAAGGCAAAAAAAGTTTTTTCAATATTTTTGACCCAAGTTTCAATAGTGCTTTTGCAAATAAAAAAGAACTTAAAATTTCATTTAATAAAAAAGTAGAAAAAATCAGCCTTAAAAATTTCAAGTTGAAAGGAAGGCATAATCTTGAAAACTTAAGTGCTGCAGCCCTAACTGCACTTGAATCCGGGGGAAGTATTAAAGGAATAAAAAAAGCAATTGAAACTTTTAATCCCCTTCCCCATAGAATGGAGTTTTTGGGCTCCATAAACAATATTTCCTTTATTAATGATTCAAAGGCAACAAATCCTGATTCAGTTATAAAGGCGGTTGAATGCCTTGAGGGAGAAATATCTTTAATCCTGGGGGGAAAAGATAAAGGATATAACTACGGGGTGATGTCAAAAATACTGAACGAAAAAGTAAAAAACATTATCTTAATTGGGGAGGCTTCAAAAAAAATCAATAGCCAAATTAATTTTAAAAGAAAGGCTGTTTTTTCAATTACAATGGAAGATGCTGTAAAAAAAGGCTTTGAAAATATTTCGGAAAAAGGAACTGTAATTCTTTCACCTGGATGCTCAAGTTTTGATATGTTTAAAAACTATTCGCATAGAGGTGAGGCTTTTAAAAACTCTTTCCTTAATTTAAAAAACAGAGAAAACAATAAAAATGACTATTAAACAGCAGATTAGAAATCAAAAAATAATTAAAGAGGATCCCCTTCTTTGGATTTCCTTTTTTCTTATTACAGGCTTTGGCCTGATAATTCTTTATTCTGCAAGCTTTCACTTTGGTGAAAAAGTGTTTAACAATCCATTTTATTTTGTAAAAAAACAGGCTTTACACGGTTTTATGGGTTTGATTCTTTTATTTATTTTCAGATTTATACCTTATTTTTATTTAAAAAAACTAGCATATCCAGGAATTCTTTTATCTATTTGTTTATTGATAGCAATTTTTGTCACTCCTTTCGGGCATAAAGTAGGCGGAGCATATAGATGGTTAAAATTCCCGTTTTTTTCATTTCAGCCAGCGGTTTTTTCATTTTATACAATTATTTTATACCTTGCCCATACTATTTCAAAACATGAAGATGAAATGGATAAGTTTTTTTCAGGAATATTTCCCCACTTCATTCTTTTTATAATTTTTGCATCACTTCTCTACAATCAACCAGATTTTGGTTCTATTATTATAATTGGGGCTCTTATATGGATAATGATTTTTGCTGGAGGAGCAAAAATAAAACAAATGTTGTTAATTGCAGGAACAGGCTTTATTTCAGGTTTTTTTCTTATGATCCAAAGAGACTACAGGGTTGAAAGACTGATAAGCTACCTTAATCCATGGGAATATTCCTCCAGTTTTTCCTATCAAACAACAATGTCTTTAAAAGCTTTTATAAATGGAGGTTTTTTTGGAAAAGGACTTGGAAATGGAATTTTAAAACTTGAGTACCTCCCGGAATCCCACACTGATTTTATTTTCTCAATTATTGGTGAAGAAACAGGCTTTCTTGGTGTTTTTATGATCACCGGTCTTTTTATGGCAATTTTGATAAGAGGATTTAAAATTTCAGAAAATGCACCTGACAAATTTGGCTCACTCCTTGCCCTTGGACTCACTTCAATAATAGGAATTCACATTATTATCAATATGGGGGTAACCCTTTCTCTTCTGCCTCCTAAAGGGTTACCCCTACCTTTTATAAGTTACGGAGGAACATTTCTTATTATGAACATGGCAGGAATTGGAATTCTGCTCAATATAAAGGCAAACTCAAAATGAAAACACAAGCCACCTTTAAAATTGTAATTGCAGGAGGAGGAACAGGAGGTCACCTCTATCCCGGAATTGCCATTGCAGATGAATTTATGAGGCAAAACAGAAAAAATAAAATACTTTTTTTAAATACAGGCAACAAACTGGAAAAAAAGATCCTTTCCATGGAACAATACCCCTCAGCTTCAATTGAGTCGGGAAAATTTATCAACCAGAATATTTTCAATAAAATAAAAACTGTTTTTATAATTTTATCTTCTGTTTCTATAGCTAAAAAAGAACTTGAAAAATTCAAAGCAGACGCAGTTATAGGAGTTGGAGGGTATGTAGGAGTTCCTGTTATAATTGCAGCCTGGCTTAAAAGAATACCTGTATTTCTTCAAGAGCAAAATTCAGTGGCCGGTATTTCAAATAAAATTTTTTCTTTAATTTCAAAAGCAAATTTTGTTTCCTTTGAAAACACAAAACTTGGTTTTGAAAATAAAAAAGTCTTTTCAGGAAACCCTATACGTCGGAAAATATTGGGTGAAAGAAAAAAAGACAATAAAAATAAGTTCACTGTTTTTATAACAGGAGGAAGTCAGGGAGCAAGAGCAATTAACAATGCTATAATTGATTCATTTGATTTTATAGATGAAATTGATAGTTTTTTATTCATTCATCAAACAGGTGAGCCTCAATTTGAAGGAATTGAAAAAATATATAAAAACAAGGGAATAAACAGCTACCCTGCTCCATTTTTTAAAGAAATTGCTGATATATATAAAAAATCTGACTTAATAGTTGCAAGGGCTGGAGCATCAACCCTTGCAGAAATCTCAGGAGCAGGAATACCGGCAATCTTTATTCCCTACCCTTATGCTACTCATAACCATCAATACTATAATTGCATTGAATTTGAAAAAAAAGGGGCAGCCATTGTTATTGAAGAGAAAAATCTTTCAGGAAAAGCTCTTGGAGAGAATATCAGCAATCTCTATAAAGACAAAAAGCTTCTAACCTCAATGGCTGAAAAAATGAAAGAACAATCAATGCCAAACGCTGCTAATAAAATTTATGAAACAATAAAAGGGATATTAGAAAAAAACCATGTTTGATAAGTCATATCATATACATCTTGTTGGTATAGGCGGAATTGGAATGAGCAGTATTGCAGAGATTCTAATTGCCCAGGGCTACAAGGTTTCAGGTTCAGATCTTAATGAAAACAGTAATACTAAAAGACTTAAAAGCCTTGGCGGAGTTATTTTTAAAGGGCATCAAGAAACAAACACAGCTGGAGCAGATGTTATTGTTATTTCTTCTGCTGTTCCTGAATCAAACCCTGAAATAATTTACGCACGTAAAAATGGAATCCCGGTAATTCCAAGAGCTGAAATGCTTGCCGAACTGATGCGACTGAAATACGGAGTTGCAATTGCAGGAGCACATGGAAAAACAACAACAACTTCCCTTATTTCAGAAATTTTAATTGAAGGAAAAATTGACCCCACAATAATTATAGGAGGAAAACTCAAAAGACTTGGGACAAATGCAAGGCTTGGCCTTGGCTCTTTTCTTGTTGCTGAAGCAGACGAATCAGATGGATCATTTCTTAAAATGACCCCTTCAATTGCAATTGTCACAAACATAGACAAAGAGCATCTTGATTATTACGGAACAATTGAAAATATTAAGAAAGACTTTCTTGAGTTTATAAACAAAATTCCTTTTTACGGCCTCAGTATTATCTGCCTTGACAATGAATATATTCAGGAAATAATACCAGATATTAAAAAAAGATATATAACATATGGGCTTCAAAGGCAGGCTGACTACCAGGCAAAAAACATTGAGTTTACAGGGCTTAGAAGTCATTTTGATGTTGAATCCAAAGGAAAGCTCAAAGGAAAAATTTCCCTTAACCTTCCGGGTGAACACAATATTTCCAATGCACTTGCTGCTATAGCTCTTGGATGCGAGCTTGGTATAAGTTTTGAAACAATTCAGTACGCTCTTGAAAAAATATCCGGAGTCCAAAGGAGAATAGAAGTCAAAGGTGAGTATAAAAATCTTCTTCTTATGGACGATTATGGCCATCATCCAACAGAAATACAGACTACTCTTAAAGCAATAAGAAAAGCCTACCCTGAAAAAATTGTTACTGTTATTTTTCAACCCCACAGATATTCACGAACCCAGGCTCTTTTTGAAAGTTTTACAAGATCTTTTTATGAAAGTGACAGGCTTGTTGTAATGCCTATTTATCCTGCTGGAGAAAAACCAATTGAAAGCATAGATAATTTTTCCATTTGTGAAGGAATAAAAAAATACGGGCACAAAGATGTAAATACTTTTTCCTCTGAAGAAGCAGTTCTTGAATATTTGCTTAATTTTAAAGAGGAAAACTCATTAGTACTTACACTTGGAGCAGGAAATATAAACAAGCTGGGTGAAAAATTTCTTTCGAGGCTTTTAAATGATTAAAAAAGAACTCAACAAGCTTGATTTTAAAGGGAACATTTTAACAGACATTGATGTTGGAAAAACAACTGCCTTTAAAACAAAAGCTCTTTGTAATTATTTTATAGAACCTTTTGATTTAAAGTCCCTTTCAATATTAGTTAAATATTTAAAAAAAAAGAACGAGGATTTTTTTATCCTGGGTGGAGGATACAACACTTTAATAAAAACTAATGGGATTAAAATCATTATATCTTTTAAAAGATTTTTCCATAAGTTTGGGCTGGTAAAAGAAACTAAAAATGAAGTTTATTTAAATGTCCAGGCTGGTGCAATGTTGCAAAAGATATGCTGGCATTGTGCAATCAAGGGGTATCAGGGTTTAAACTCACTTATTGGAATTCCGGGAACAATCGGCGGTGCTGTTTTTATGAATGCAGGCACAAAAAAAGGAGATATTTTTTCAGTTATAGAAGAAGTTTTACTAATGGATTATTCAGGAGAACAGTTCAAAGCAGCCAAAAATGAAATTCTCCCCTCTTACAGGGAGCTTAAACTTAAAACAGATAAAAAATTTATAATTCTGGGTTGCACTTTAAAACTTTTAAAAACCAATAGTGAAAAGCTTGTAAAAGAAGCAAAAAAACTTTTAGTTGAAAGAAAAAACTCCCAACCTTTGAACGAAAAAAGCTGCGGTTGTTTTTTTAAAAACCCAGAAAGCTCTCCAGCTGGAATGCTTATTGACAAAACAGGGCTTAAAGATAAAAGAATAGGAGGAGCAAGGGTTTCAAATTTGCATGGTAACTTTATTATAAGTGAAGAAGGCTGTACTGCTTTAGATATAATTAAACTCAAGGAGCTGATTCAAAAAAAAGTAAAAAACAAATTTGATCTAACACTTGAACCGGAGGTTAAAATTGTCGGCAGGGACTGATGAAACAAGAATACCAAATTGGAAAAAAATAATTTATTTTATTTTTCATACTTTATTTATTTTCCTTCTGGGAACAGGCTTCATTTTTGCCCATGACATGGTAACCAAAACCAAGGAGTTTCCAATAAAAAAAATAAAAATAACCGGGAATCATTACCTTGGAAAAGAAGAAATTAAAACAATTGCAGGATTTTTTGAAGGTGACAATATTTTTGGACTTAATATTTCAATGGCAAGACTCAAGCTTGAAAACAATCAATGGATAAAAAACGCAAAAGTAAAAAGAATTCTGCCTGATGTCCTAGAAGTTGAAATTACTGAGGAAAAACCCCTGGCTAAAATCAGTCTCAAAGAAAATTTTATAATTAATGAACAAGGTCATTTATTCAAAAAATATGAAAACAAAGATAAATTTCTTGGGATTCCTGAAGTTACTGGGTTGAATTATTCTGATTTTATAAATAAAAACCATTATTATTCTCTTATAATGGAGACCTTGAAAACTACCAATATTTTATTTAATACCAATTCAAGGCTGCATTTAGACAAAGATATTGGAATTACACTATACAATACTGATTCTTTCAGTGAAATTCTGATTGGATTTACAGATTTAGAAAAAAAAATCAAAAGCTTAAGTATTGTAAAATTATATTTAAAAAAGAAGTTTAACGAGATTAAGATCGAAAAAATTAACTTATCGAATAAAAATCGGGTGGTCTTGAAACCCTTTCCTGCTATGGGCTAAAAGAAGGAGGATAAATTGGCACAAAAAGGCGAAATAATTGTAGGGCTGGATATTGGTACAACAAAAGTTCGGGCTGTTGTAGGAGAGGTAATAAATAATGAGGTGCAAATAATCGGAATTGGGGAAGAAGACTCCACTGGAATCAAAAAAGGTGCAATTGTTGATATTACTTCCACTGTAAATGCTATTAAAAGAGCTGTAGACGAAGCTGAAATAATGGCAGATTGTGAGATTTCCGAAGTTTATGCCGGTATTTCTGGACAGCATATCAAAGGCTATTCAGGATCCGGAGTCATAATGACAAACAATAATGAAATAAAAAAAGACGATGTAGAAAGAGTTATTGAACAGGCTACAGCACTTATTTCATCCAAAACCCTTCAAAAGGATTCAGAAATTATCCATGTTCTTCCCCAGGAGTTCATCGTCAATGAACAGCATGGAATCCAAAATCCTGTTGGAATGGCAGGCGGAACACTTGAAGTAAAAGTTCATCTTGTTTCAGGCCCCTCAAGCTTTATTCAAAATATTTACAAATGCGTTTACAATGCAGATATGGAAGTAAAAAAAATAGTACTTGAACCTCTGGCTGCTGCTTCGGCAGTTCTTACAGATGAAGAAAAAGAGCATGGGGTTGCCCTTATAGATATTGGGGGAAGCTCAGCTGATATGTCTATATTTTCAGGAGGAAACATTAAGTACACCTATGTGCTGCCCATAGGCGGCAACACTATTACTAAAGATATCTCCATTGTTATGGGAACAACTGTACAGGCTGCAGAAGAGCTTAAAATAAAACAAGGAGAATGCCTTTCAGCAAACATTGACGCTGATGAACTTATAAATATACCTGCGATGGGCAAAAAAGAAGGTAATGAAACCCATAGACAAATTTTATGTGAAGTTATTGAAAAGAGAACAGAAGAAATCTTATCTCTTTTATATGATGAAATTTACAGAGCTGGAATGCAGGATGAAATTTCCTCAGGATTTGTAATCACAGGCGGCACTGCAAATTTGAAAGACATTGGGGAACTAGCAGAGTCTGTACTTAATGCCCCTGTAAGAATAGGAAAGCCCTCTAAGTTAAACGGGCTCACAGAAATGATAAATAAACCACAGTTTGTTACTGTTGCCGGTCTTGTTAAATTTGGTGCAAAAGAAATCCATGAAAATAAAACAACCCAGAAAAAAAAGAACAAGGCAACCAAATTTTTTCAACAATTAATAGACTGGTTTAAATAATAATTTAATTAAAACCCGAAATAAAAAAGGCTTATATAAAGGAGGCAAGAATGAGTTTTTCATATGTAGAAAATGAAAATGCTGCCAAACTAAAAATAATCGGAATCGGTGGTGCAGGCGGGAATGCTGTAAACAATATGATTGAATCTGAACTTGAAGGGGTTAAATTTATTGTTGCAAATACAGACGCCCAGGATCTTGAAAAATCTAAAGCTCCTGTAAAAATTCAAATCGGGACAACAACAACTCTTGGACTTGGAGCAGGAGCAGACCCTCAAAAAGGCAAACAGTCTGCTCTTGAGAGTGCTGATGCAATAAGAGAGTCCCTTAAAGATGCTCATATGGTATTTATTGCAGCCGGACTTGGAGGAGGAACAGGAACAGGAGCAGCTCCTGTTGTTGCTAAAATCTGCAAGGAAATGGATATACTCACAGTTGCCGTTGTTACAAAACCTTTTTCTTTTGAAGGTAAAAGAAGGAAAGCTCAAGCAGACCAGGGACTTGAAGAACTCAGGGAAATAGTTGATACTGTAATTTCCATCCCAAACGATAAACTGACAAAATTTGCTCCTAAAAATGCAACTGTAGTTGAAATGTTTAAAAAAGCAGATGAAATTCTCCATCATTCAGTCAAGGGAATTTCAGACCTTATTTTTAAGCCGGGTCTTGTAAACCTGGACTTTGCAGACGTGAAAACAATAATGTCAAATGCCGGAGTAGCTCTTATGGGCATAGGAACAGCTTCTGGTGAAACAAGGGCATCGGAAGCAGCTGAAAAAGCAATTTCCCATCCTCTGCTTGATGATATCTCAGTTAAAGGAGCAACAGGAATTCTTGTTAATATTACCTCATCTGAAAATCTTGCAATGTCTGAACTTACTGAGGCAATGGATAGAATTTACCAGGATGCCGGTGAAGATGTTAACCTTATCTGGGGTCAGGCAATGGATGAAAATCTTGAAGAAGAAATTCAAATAACTGTTATTGCCACAGGGATAGAAAGCTCAAGAAGTATTTCCACATCAAATTTTGACAATGATTCTTTTTATTCAAGAAATGGTGTCAATACCCCTACAAGAGGAAGGATAAGACCTGCTACCTCAACTATAATTTCAGAGCCTGAAAACTTCAACTCAGAAAATGTTGTAAAATACAAAAAACTTAGAAATGAACCTATAATCAAACGTACAAGCAAGGTTGAAGGACAGGATACCCATTTCAGCGAAGAGGAAAGGAATAGATTTTCAGAAATGCTTCATAAGCCTGCTTTTTACAGGAACAAAAGAAAAGCCGCAACCAAGCTGGACGTTCCAACTTTTTTAAGAAAAGAAGCTGATTAATCAATTCATTTTCAGTGCTAAACAAAGCTAAGTTAGTTTTTCAGCACCTATATAAACCATTCTTTGGCATGCTTTGGTGCAAAAGAATAGGCCTATAAAAAATGGCCGCTGGATCAGCGGCCATCTAAACAAAGTTTATTTTATCATTTCTCGAATAACAATTTTTAATCTTGCTTCTGCCCTTTGATAGGCAGCTCTAGCTCTTTCTAAATCTATCTCTTCTTGTTTAGAAACGTAATCGTCAAGCCTTTTTTCAGCACGTTTCTTGGCTTCTTCAGCCCTTTTAAGATCAATTTCTTCTCTAGTTTCTGCTGCATCAGCAAGAATTGTAACCTTATTTGGAAGAGCTTCTGCAAATCCGCCTTTTATAAAAACAACTTTTTCCTGACCACCACTAGTTAAATACCTTAAACTGCCTGTTCTAAGAGATGTAAGAAAAGGAGTATGCCCTTTAAGTACACCAAAATCCCCAAGTTCACCGGGAGAAACAATCATTTCTGCCTCGTCCACAGATATAACTATTCTCTCAGGGGTGACAATTTCGAGACTGATTTTTCCAGCCATAATTCCCCCTTATCCAATTAATCTTCAGCTTCCATCTTTTCAGCTTTGGCAACTGCTTCATCAATAGTACCAACCATATAAAAAGCCTGTTCAGGAAGATTATCGTATTTACCCTCGCAAATGCCCTTGAATGACTTTATTGTATCTTCAATCTTAACATAGCACCCTTTCATACCAGTGAATTGCTCTGCAACATGGAAAGGCTGAGACAAAAATCTCTGAATTTTTCTTGCCCTGGAAACAACAATCCTGTCTTCATCTGAAAGTTCATCAACACCTAGAATTGCAATGATATCCTGAAGATCTTTGTATTTTTGGAGTACAACCTGAACAGTTCTTGCGACATTATAATGTTCTTCTCCAACAACATTTGCATCAAGAATTCTTGAAGTTGAATCAAGAGGGTCAACCGCTGGATAAATACCAAGTTCAGAAATAGAACGGGAAAGAACAACAGTACCGTCAAGATGGGCAAAAGTTGTTGCTGGTGCAGGGTCTGTAAGGTCATCTGCAGGAACATAAACACACTGAACTGAAGTAATTGAACCTTTATTTGTTGAAGTGATTCTTTCCTGGAGATCCCCCATATCCTCAGCAAGCGTAGGCTGATAGCCAACAGCAGAAGGCATGCGACCAAGAAGAGCTGAAACCTCTGAGCCTGCTTGTGAAAAACGGAAAATATTATCAATAAAAAGAAGAACATCCTGACCTTCTTCATCCCTGAAATATTCAGCTGAAGTAAGGGCTGAAAGAGCAACTCTCATGCGTGCTCCAGGAGGTTCTGTCATCTGACCATAAACAAGGGATGCTTTTGAAAGTACCCCTGACTCTTTCATTTCTTCATAGAGGTCATTACCCTCTCTTGTACGCTCACCAACACCGCCGAAAACAGAAACACCGCCATGGTGCATGGCTATATTGTTAATCATTTCCATCATAATAACAGTTTTTCCAACGCCGGCACCACCAAAAAGGCCCATTTTACCTCCCCTTGGGAAGGGGACAAGAAGGTCTATAACTTTGATACCTGTTTCCAAAACCTTAACAGAAGTGTCTAAGTCCACAAGATCTGGAGCAGGCCTGTGAATAGACATCTGCTTTTCTCTTGAAATTTCACCCATCCCGTCAACAGGATCACCTGTAACGTTAAGTACTCTACCTAAGACTGCTTCACCAACAGGTATGGAGATAGGAGCTCCTGAGTCCTTAACCGCCATCCCTCTAACAAGGCCGTCGGTTGTACCCATTGAAATTGTTCTTACAAGATTATCTCCAAGATGCTGAGCTACCTCACATACAAGGTTATCTTCTTTATCATCAATAGCAGGGTTTGTTATTATCAATGCAGTGAGAATCGAGGGTAGTTTTCCGGGTTCAAACTCCACATCAACAACAGGTCCTGCAACCCGCCTAACTCTACCTATATTTTCTGCCATTTTATATGCCTCCAATTAAAAAAATTAGCCTTTCAGTGCTTCTGCGCCGCCGACAATATCCATGAGGTCGGCTGTAACAGCTGCCTGTCTTGTTTTATTATACAGCTTGTTAAGATCTTTTATCATATCATTACACGCCCTTGTTGCATTATCCATAGCAATCATTCTTGCGGCATGCTCACTTGCCGAAGTTTCAAGAAGCCCTCTGAATATCTGAATCTGAACACTTCTAGGCAGCATTTCCTCCAACACAGCCTCAGGTGAGGGTTCACAAATATGCTCGGCAAGATAACCCTCTTCTTCCACAGATTCTTCAAAGATGGACTGAGGCCTTTCTATAGGAAGGATTTTAGAAACTACAGGGATTTGTCTACTCATACTCTGAAATTCGGAATAAATCATATAAACTTCATCGGCTTCCCCCGAAAGAAAAAGATTGATCAAATCAATTCCAGATCTTTCTGCAATTTCAAAACTAAAATTTGTTCCTACTATGTCAAGGTGAGATTTTAATATCCTCAAATCTCTTTTTACAGACCAGTCCCTTCCTTTTTTTCCAAAAGCAGTTATTGTAATATTTTTATCAGAATTCTTATTTACAAGCTCTTCTATTTCATCAAGCAACGATTCATTAAAAGCACCGCAAAGACCCCTGTCAGATGTACACACAACTATGTGTACAGTTTTAATCTCATCACGGGGTTCAAGTAGCTTTGAAGAAATATTGGTAGCTTTTGCTGCCAGGCTTGCTAAAACTTCAGCATATTTTTCAGCATAGGGCCTGAACGCATCAATTTTTCTCTGGCTTCCCCTGAGTCTTGAAGCAGCTACCATATTCATAGCCCTGGTTATCTGCTTGGTTTTTTTAACCCCGGTGATTTTATGAGTGAGATCCTTTAATGTAGCCATTTAAATCAACCTTATGAATTAAAATTATTTTATTGTGTCTTCAAACTCCTCTGCATACGCAGTCAGAGCTTCCTTAAGCAGACTTTCTGTTTTTTCAGAAAGCTGTCTTTCAGTATTTATATTTTCAAATATTTCAGGAAATCTGTCTTCAATAAACGGATAAAGTCCTGCTTCATATTTTGCAACCAGGATTCTTTCATATTTATCAAGAAAACCATTGGTACCCGCATAAATCACTGCAACCTGTTTTTCAAAAGGAAGCGGTTGGTATTGAGGCTGCTTAAGAATTTCAACCAGTCTTTCACCTCTTTTAAGCTGTCTTTGTGTTGCAGCGTCAAGATCACTTCCAAAAGCTGCAAAAGACTCAAGCTCTCTATATTGAGCAAGGTCAAGACGAAGAGTACCTGCAACTTTTTTCATTGCTTTTTCCTGGGCGGAACCACCAACCCTTGAAACCGAAATACCAACGTTAACAGCAGGTCTTACTCCTGAAAAGAAAAGACCGGGCTCAAGATAAATCTGACCATCTGTAATAGAAATAACGTTTGTAGGAATAAATGCTGAAACATCACCTTCAAGAGTTTCAACAACCGGAAGTGCTGTCATTGAACCTGCACCAAGCTCATCGCTCAATTTAGCTGAACGCTCAAGAAGTCTTGAGTGGTTGTAAAATACGTCTCCGGGAAAAGCTTCACGACCAGGAGGTCTTCTAAGAAGAAGAGAAACCTGCCTGTATGCTGCAGCCTGTTTAGAAAGGTCATCGTAAACTACAAGAGAGTGCTCTCCCTTTTCCATAAAATATTCCGCCATGGCACATCCTGCATATGGTGCTAGATACTGAAGAGGTGCCGGGTCACTTGCACATGCAGCAACAACAGTAGTGTATTCCATAGCTCCATGCTCTTCAAGAACTGAAACAACCTGGGCAACAGTTGATTTTTTCTGTCCGCAAGCTACATATACGCACTTAATTCCGCTGTTTTTCTGATTAAGAATAGCATCAACACCTATTGCTGTTTTACCAATCTGACGATCTCCGATGATAAGTTCCCTTTGCCCTCTGCCTACAGGAATCATTGCGTCAATCGCCTTGAGACCTGTGTACATTGGCTCATGAACACTTTTTCTGTCAATAATACCGGGAGCCATTTTTTCAAGGTTGTTAAACTGCTTGGCTTCAAGAGGCCCTTTTCCATCAATTGGATTTCCAAGGGTATCAACCACTCTTCCAAGAAGTTCCGGACCTACAGGAACCTGAGCAATCCTTCCGGTTCTTCTAGCAATATCACCTTCCCTGATAAGAGTATCTTCACCCATAAGGGCAATACCAACATGGTCCTCTTCAAGGTTTAAAACAAGTCCTATAAGGTTTCCGGGGAATTCAACAAGTTCAAGAGCCATTACATTTTCAAGTCCGTAAACTCTGGCAATTCCATCACCTACAGACAATACGACACCGGTCTCCGCAAGATCCACCGACTTGTCAAAACCCTTAATCTGATCTTTGATAATTTGGCTTATTTCTTCTGCTTTGATTTCCATCAGCTTACTTCACCCCTTTTAAAAGATTCTTTCATATTTTCTAATTGTGTTTTAATGCTTCCATCATAGACAAGATCACCGATAACAGTGATGATTCCACCAATAATTTCCGGATCGTTTTTAAGTTCAACCTCAATTTGCTTTCCTGTTTTTGCAGAAAGAGCAGATTTTAACTTATCAACTATGTCTTCAGAAAGAGGTGAGGCAGATGTAATTACAGCTCTACCGATATTGCTAATTTCATCTGCTAGCTTTTGGTAATTTTCGTTGATTTCGTAAACAAGCCCTATTCTTGCCTTGTCAAACAAAAGCATAATAAAGGATTCCATTGTCTCTGACATAGACAGTTCTTCCATGACATTAAGCAGAACCTGTCTCCTGTCCGAACGCCCATAAAGAGGATTCAAAAGAAATTCAGAAAGCTCTTTGTTAGACTCAAACACTGCAGCAATTGAAGAAATCTCCTTTGCATAATCACCAATTTTGGCATCTGACTGACCAATAAGTATAAGTGCTTTAGCATAACGTCTTGCAACAACAATATTTTTCATTATGCCACCACCTTTCTGATATAGTCAGAAACAATTTTTTCCTGATCTTCTTCAGTGATGTTTTCTCTGATCAGTTTTTCCGCTTCTAAAACTGCTTTTTCTACAATCTCTCTTGAAAGCGATTCTCTGGCCAGTTTAAACTCCTGCTCAATTTTTCTTTCTGCCTGAATTTGAAGCTTTTCAGCCGAAATTTTTGCCTCGGCAATAATCTTCTCTCTAGCTTTTTCTCCTTGCTCCACGTAGGTATCGACTATTGTCTTTACTTCTTCTTCAAGGGATTCCATTTTTTTCTGAAATTTGTGCAATTCCTTTTCAGCTTCTTCTTTTTTTAATTCAAGCTCTGAAATTTCCAACTTAAGATTTTCAATTCGCTGGGAAAAAAAATTAGAAACAGGCTTCCTTAAAAGCACAAATAAAACAGACACAAGAACTGCAAAGTTAAGCAGCTTGTAACTATCTATGGTTCCCCATCCGCCTCCGTGGGATCCGCCCTCAGTTCCTCCTGCACTTGCTGAAACAGCTGCAGCCGAAACCAACAGCAGAAGAAGGAGAAAAAAAACAATTTTCCCAATCTTCATCAAATAACCCTCCCCAAAACTTTTTTTGCAATTTGTGAGGCAAATTCACCAATATCTTTTTCCAATGAAGCTCTAGCAGCTTCAGTTTCATTACTTATTTTCACTTTGACTTCATTAAACTTTGCCATTGAATCTTTCTGAAGCTGAGACAAAACTTTACTTTCATCTTCAGAGGCTTTTTCTATGATTTCATTTTTTTTCCTGGCACCTTCAATTCTTGCTGACTTAATATTTTCACGAAATTCAATTTCGCCTTGTTTTGCATTAAACACCGCTTTTTCTGCATCATCTGAAAGAGAGTCAACCACCTTCTTTCTTTTAGCAAGAATACCTCTTACAGGCTTATAAAGAACTATATTTAACACAATAATCAATACCACAAAATTGACAATCTGAATAATAACTGAACTATTCAGGCTAATATCAACAGACATAACCCCCCCCTGAAAACCTCTATTAAAATTATTAACAATTGTTTTTTAAGTCTCGCCCTACCACCTTTTGGCTTAAAGTGTCAATTTGTTTTTGGGAAATCCGGCTTTATTAAGGATTCTAAATCAAAATTAAGCGACTAATTCTTTAATTTACCTAATTTGACTTTGTATTTTTTTAATATCATTTTTATTTTTCTTTTTTACTCAAAATCTTTAATTTATTCAAGGCTTCGTAACTATTTTATCTTGGCATAAAATTTCTCATGCTTACACTCATAAGAATTCCCATTGCAGACATAATTGTTATAACAGATGTTCCTCCATAACTTATAAGAGGAAGAGGCATACCCACAACAGGGAAAATACCCATAACCATCCCAAGGTTTATAAAGAGCTGCCAAAAAACCATAGATACAACACCAACTGAAACAATAATACCAAACTTATTGCGACAGCTTCCCGCTATTTTAAGCCCCCATACAAGAATAAAAAAATAAAGGGATAGAAAAATTATACTCCCAAGAAACCCCCATTCCTCGGCAAACACTGAAAAAATAAAATCTGTGTGCTGTTCTGGAAGAAAAGACAATGCATTCTGAGTTCCGTGGCAATAACCTTTCCCATAAAACATCCCTGAACCGATTGCAATTTTTGATTGAATTATATGGTAACCTGCACCAAGAGGATCTTGGCCTGGATTTAAAAAACTAATTATCCTTTCCTTTTGATACTCCTTAAGAAAAAAAAAATAAAAAACAACACCACCAAAACCCATTCCACCAACCAAAGATAAAAGAGTTTTTTTCTCAACCTTAACAAACAAAATCACCAAAGAGGCAATAAAAACAAGAATCCCAGCAGTGCCAAGATCTGGCTGCTTCAAAATTAAAAAAAAGGGGATCATTGTATACATGATGGGCAACGCCAGAGATTTAAATCCCACCCCTCCCATAAAAATATTTTTAGAAAAATGTCTTGCAAGTACAAGCACAAGGGAAATTTTTGAAAGTTCAGAAGGCTGAAAATTTATAATTCCAAAAGAAATCCATCTTTGAGAACCACCAGCCAATTTACCTTCATAAAGAACATAAATAAGGCAAAGATTAACTGCCCAATAAAAAAAAAGACTCCATCTTTCATAAAAATGGTAATCAACAATTCCCAAAACAAAAAACAATAAAAGCCCTGCAAAAAACCATATGCCCTGTTTTAAAACAAAATCCGAGCCATAAACAACGCCTTCTTTGTGGGTAGCACTGTATATTTCACCAAGACTTATAAAGAAAAGAACCAGGATCAGCACAAACAAAACCCAGTCAAAATTAGCAAACACCCTTTTATCAATCATTTGCTTCTTGCTCTTCATCAAAAAAATGTTTTTCAATTATTTTTTTTGCAATGGGAGCTGCAGTTCTTGAACCATGTTCTCCATGTTCCACCAAGACAGCAACAGCAATCTTAGGATTTTCCACAGGAGCAAAAGCTATAAACCAGGCATGGGGCAGCCAATTTTTTTTCTTCCCCTTATTCATTTTATATTTTTCACTGCTGACAACCTGAGCAGTTCCTGTTTTACCAGCTATCCTTATTTTGTCGGATCTGACAGAATAGCCTGTTCCTGGACTAGAATTTACCACAAGATCAAGCCCTTCATCTATAAGTTTAAGATATTCTTTCTGAATGCCAAGTTCTTGTTTTTTACTTCCAGCTGTTTCTTTTACCACAAAGCCCTTAGAATCAACTATTTTTTTTACAAGAAAAGGCTTTACAAGACTCCCCCCATTTGCAAACACAGATGTCATTACAGCCATTTGGAGAGGAGTTACAAGACTATATCCCTGACCTATAATTACTGAAAGAGTTTCTCCGCCCTGCCAGCTCTTTCCTAATCTTTGCATCTTCCACTTTGAGTCTGGAACAAGCCCTGCTTCTTCATTTTCAATTTCTATTCCTGTTTTGCTGCCAAGACCAAAAAGTTTGGAATATTCAGCAAGCTTATCAACACCAAGCTTCACACCAAGCTTATAAAAATAAACATCGCAAGACTCAATAAGAGCCTGCTTAACATCTATGTTTCCATGCCCATAGCTGTTCCAGCACCTAAAAAACCTGTCTCCGTAAAAATATCTGCCTGAGCAAAAGTGTTTTTCTTCAGGTCCTATAATTCCTTCAACAAGGCCAGCTGCTGCCGGAATCATTTTAAAAATTGAACCGGGAGGATATTTACCTTGAATAGCCTTGTTTTCAAGAGGTCTTAGAGGATTATTTACAAGCTCCTTCCATTGGGCTTCACTCATACCTGTAACAAAAAGGTTTTCATTAAAAGAAGGGGTGCTTACCATACACAAAATTTCACCTGAGTAAGGATCCATGGCCACAACAGCTCCTGCCTCTTCCCCAAGAAGTTCAACCGCATATTTCTGAAGCTCAAGATCTATTGTAAGGTGAAGGTTGTTACCCGGAACAGCAGGCAATTCATTGAGAACCTTCATGATCTTTCCTCTTGCGTTTACTTCAACCTGAGCTCCACCGTACACACCTCTCAGGTAGTCTTCAAACTTTTTCTCAACTCCTGACTTCCCTACATAATCACCAATTCTTAGGGGAATATCACTTTTTTTCTTAAGAAAATCCGTGTCCGTCTCTCCAAGATATCCTATAAGATGTGAGGCTGTTCCAGGATAAAGATAATCTCTTTTCGGCTCAACACTAATATATACACCTGGCAAAAAAAACTGATTGATTTCTATTTTAGCAACAATGTCCCTGTCAACATCATTTGCGAGAGTAACAGACTTGAAAGGACTATATATAAGGGCTTTTTTAAGTTCCTTTCCTATTCCAGGGTTTATTTCTATTATTTTACCAAGAGTTATTAAAAGTTCATCAATTGAACCTACATCCTTAGGAACAACTCTAACATTGAAGGAAGGTCTATTGTCCACAATAAGCTTTCCATTCCTGTCAAAAATAAGCCCCCTTGCCGGAATAAGCCTTTGGATTCGAACACTATTGTTTAATGAAAGTTTTCTATAAGTTTCACCTTTGATAACTTGAAGCCAAAAAAGCCTAATTCCCAGAATAAAAAAAGCCACACTTATCCATATTAAAAAAAAATTGAGTCTGGCTCTAAACCATTCAGGCTCGGGATTTCCATCAATACGAACAACCACAGCTATATCCTTGACAACTGAGCCAGTTTTCTTTCAACAAAGGCTTTAAACATAAGTCCAAACTCTCTTACTCTGATAAAAAAATAAAACAAAAAAATAAAAGTAAAAACACAATATAAAATTTCATTTAAAAAAGAATTAAAAGCTTTTTGCCTAAAACTTGAATCAAAAAAACATTGATAATTTGAAACAAAGATAAAAAAGCAATTGATAATAACACCAGCTACTCCAAAGCATATTATAAAAATTCTATTACCAAGATTCAAGTATGAAGAACTGAGTTTGATCATAAAAAAAAACCATAAATATGAAGACAGATAAACGCCAAAAGCCCCACCAGACAAAGAATCTTTCAGGTATCCAGCAAGCAGACAAATAAAAAAAACCTTAAAATCATTATCTGAAATATAATAATAATAAAATATCCAAGGAAGAAGAATATCGTAAAATCCAAAATTGTTTAAAAAAAATGATTGGATTAAAATAAGAAATGAAAAGAAAAAAATATTAAAAAAAATATCAGCCATCTTTTCTTTCAGGCGAGGGATTAAAAAGAATAAGAACTTCCTCCAGCCTTTCAAAATCTACAAAAGGCCTTACTTCCACATCTTGAAAAATTCCAGAATCCCTGCGTTTTACATTGATTACTTCCCCGACCCTCAGTCCTTTTGGAAAAATTTTATCCATCCCTGAGGTAATCAGATGATCCCCTGGCTTGACTTCAAATTTTCTCAGAAAATATTTGAACAAACAAATGTTTTCACCAGTTCCAGAAACAACCCCTCTGCCTCTGGAGCTTTGAACCAGGCAATCCACCCCACTCATTCTGTCAGTAACAAGAAGTACTTTCGAGTAATTTTTAGAAACACTGACAACCTGCCCTACTATTCCTTCTGGAACTATAACAGGACAGCTGACTAAAACACCGGACTTCCTGCCCCTGTTCAAAATAATTGTATCAAACCATTTTCCAGAATCCCTTCCCACAACTTCAGCTGCTATATATTCAGATTTAAGTTTTTTACCAAATTTAAGGAGTTCTCTAAGTCTTTCATTTTCAAGCATAAGCTCTGAATGTTTAGTTTCTCGAGCTTGAAAATACTTAAGTTCTTTTTCAAGCTGGCTGTTTTTACCTCTGACATGCACAAGAGCAAAGTAATTATCCCAAATTTTATTCAGATTTCTGCTCCCTGTTACTATAAATTTTTCAATCGGACCAAACAAATCAAGGCCGAAAGCACCAAGTCCCTGGATTTTACCTCCTCCACGACCGGCAGCAATCAAGGCTGAAATGTTTATAAACAAAAATATAACAATCAGGGGCTTAATAATTTTTTTTCTTGAAAACATAATATTTGGATTATCAAAAAACCATAACCTCCCTTAAAATTTCTATATTTTCAAGGGATTCGCCCGCTCCTTGTGCAATGGTTGAAAGAGGGTCATCTGCAACCTTGATAGGAAGACCGCTTTTTTCCATTAAAAGCCTGTCAAGATTTTTAAGAAGAGCTCCCCCGCCTGTAAGAACAATGCCCCTGTCAACAATATCAGCAGCAAGTTCAGGAGGGGTCTGCTCAAGGGCAATCTTAACGGTTTCTACTATTGCCTCTATTTCCTCAAGAATTGAAACTCTTATCTCTTCTGAATCAATTGCAAGAATTTTGGGAATACCTGAAACAAGATCTCTTCCCTTAACCTCTATGGTTTCAAGATTTTCAGGATCTGGATAAGCATTACCTATGGTAGTTTTTATTATCTCAGCTGTTCTTTCTCCTATGAGAAGATTATATTTTCTTTTGATATACTGCATGATTGAAGCATCCATCTTATCTCCAGCAACCCTCAATGAACGACTGTAGACAATACCAGCAAGAGAAATAACAGCAACCTCTGTTGTTCCTCCTCCAATGTCAACAACCATATTACAAGTAGGCTCTGTAATAGGAAGGCCCGCTCCAATTGCGGCAGCCATGGGCTCTTCAATTAAAAAAACCTCCCTTGCTCCAGCTTGCTCAGCAGATTCTTTTACCGCCCTTTTTTCAACTTGAGTTATGCCCGAAGGAACAGCTACAATTACCCGAGGCCTTAAAAAATTACGCCTATTATGAACATTCTGGATAAAATGCCTCAACATTGCTTCTGTAACTTCAAAATCAGCAATTACACCATCTTTCATCGGTCTTATTGCTGTTATATTTCCAGGAGTTCTGCCAAGCATATTTTTGGCCTCAAGCCCAACGGCAAGTACTTTATTCTTTGCCCTGTTATCAGTTCTCACTGCAACAACTGAAGGTTCGCTTAAAACAATACCCTTGCCTTTTACATAAACAAGGGTATTTGCTGTTCCCAAATCTATGGCAAGATCACTTGAAAAAGCACCTAATAGTGAATCAACAAAAAAGTTCATGCTTTTATTACCTCATTTACGAATCTGTTATTAAGATTAATAAGGTGCGGAAAGAAACCTGATTTTTTGCAGCTCATACTCAAAGCAAAAAAACAATTTCCGAGCAACAACCAATCTAAAAAAATTCAGTTTATAATTTAATCCAGCTGCCTCATATTCTAATACCTATACAAAAATTTATATACAAAAATAAAAAAACACCTCAAGAATATGAAAGGGTTCTGGATTTTCAAGGTTAGTTTATTCGAACAGATAAAGCTGAGAAATCTAGCTAAGACTTAAGCCAATTCAAATATTTTTGAACATTAAAAAATCCTTTAAATTAATCTATTGTCCCGCTACCAGAAAAAAAACTTCTTTACAAGAAGAAAAAGATTAGACCAGATTAGAGATTAAATTATGAAGCTTTGGCCTAAACTCTTTTATTTTCTCATTGTTATCCCCGCAAAACACCCTATTTGTCAACAATATTATCCACCGGTTAAACTCCAGATCCACCCAAAAAGAAGTCCCGGTAAAGCCAAGATGTCCCACAGTATTTAATGAGAAAGAATCACCACAGGAAGAATTTGAATAGGACTTTCCATCAAAACCTAAAGCTCTTCTGTTTTTTCTTATTTTGAGCATTTTTTCAGTAAAATCGTTTTTTAAAACTTTATTTCCAGCTCCTAAAAATGAACCAACCAGCTCATTTAAAACACAATGAATATCAATACAGGTACCAAAAAGCCCTGAATGCCCGTCTTCTCCTCCAATGGAAAAGGCATTGTCATCATTTACTTCGCCTTTAAGATGTCTTTTCCTGAAAGATGAAAATCCGGTTGAGCAAAAATCTTTTAAATTTTTTTTAATTTTTGACCCATAAAACAACTCAGATCCAACCTTGTCATAAAAATTATTTTTAATATATTGTGAAATATTCATCCCGGAAACTTTTTCAAGAATGTTTTTGAGAACCATAAAGCCAAGATCACTATACAAGGTTTTTGTTCCCGGAAGACTGATCAAAGCCTCCCTTGATATCCAGCCAATCCTTGCATTTTCCCTTTCATCAAATGGAAGGAAACAAAGTTTTTCATAATAATGTTTGTGGGCTGGAAGGCCGGAATTGTGAAGGAGTAAATTCTCAAGCTTTATAAAATTTTTCCCATTTTTGTCAAAACCCTGAACAAACTTTGAAACATAATTATCTGGAGAAATTTTCCCTTCCTGCCAAAGTAATTGAAAACAAATTGCAGTAGCAAGCGGTTTAGTTAGTGATGCAAGATCAAAAACTGTTTTTAAGGTTGTTTTTTCTTCTTTTTTATCACAATTGTAACCGTAACTTTTATAAAACATTATTTCAGAATTTTCTGCCGCAAGAACTGAAGCTCCTGTAAAGACTTTTTTTTCAAGGGCTTTTAAAAAAAAATCGTCCACTCTTTCAAAATTATACATAAACTACTCTTTTGGAAAATGAGTCGATTTCAATCTTTTCACCCAACACCAGGGGGTTATTTGTTGAACCGTGGCCAAAACAATTTAAAAAAACAAAGGGAATATTTTTGAAGTTTTCCAAAAGGATTTCAAAAATAAGCTCCATCTTGCCACATCCCTCAAAGCTGCCGGCTACTACTCCTCTTATCTCCCTGAAACATCCACAAAGACGCATTTGAGTTAGCATTCTATCAATTTTATAGGGTGGCTCATTAACATCTTCAATAAACAAAACCTTATTTCTAAAATCAGGAAGATAGCCTGTTCCGCAAAGACTTGAAAGGGAAGTAAGATTACCTCCTCCAAGAATTCCACTGGCTTTGCCAGGATTAATAAAGATAGGCTTAGTTGATAATTCTTTAAAAATTTTACCTTTGAATATATTTTCAAGGAAGACTGAATCTGATTTTTCCAATTCAGATAAATTTGGACCATGAAAAACAATATTTTCAGTTTTCTCAGCTATCAAATTCAAAAGAATTGAATTATCACTATAACCCATAAAAAAACCATTAAATTGTTCAATTTCAGAAAAATCTATCCTGTTAATTATTCGTAAGACCCCGTATCCTCCCCTAGCAAAAATTATACCTTTAATATCTTCTTGCCTTAAAAGGCTTAAAAAACCCTCAAGCCTTTGATCATCACTGCCTGACATATACCTTCTGGATTTTTCAATATTATCTGAGTAAACCAGGGAATATCCTAGGTCTTCCAAAAATTTTTCCCCATTTAATGTTGCTTTTAGATCGGTTTTACCGGAAACAGAAGCTATACCAATTTTATCACCCTTTTCAAGGGATTGAAAAAGCCTTTTAAAAACCATCTTTGTCCTGACACTTAAAATTTGTCTTGTAATTTATCTTGACAACTTAAATGCTGCCTTGCTATAAGTCTTTGTTCATAACAGTCGGGGCGTAGCGCAGCCTGGTAGCGCACTTGCATGGGGTGCAAGGAGTCGCAGGTTCAAATCCTGCCGTCCCGACCAATTCAATTAAGCTCCAGCCAATTTAAACAAAAAAACTTAAACCATTCCTTAATATTCTCTTTAGGTTAAATGACCTGACTTCTTAAACAAGCCAAGAGTTAAAAATTTTAATAAATTTTTCTTTTAGAAAAAGAAGAGCCAATAACATTAAAAGTATTTTCAACTATAAACAATGCATTTTCGTCTTCAGTAAAAACTATTTCTTCAAGTCTTTTGAGCTGAACATTATTTATAACTGTCATAAGAACGTTTTTAGGCTGCCTCATATAAGCACCATATCCATTGATAAAAGTTGAGCTTACCCCAAGGTTTTTTATTACTTGATCAGCAATATAATCAGAAAAATCAGATATGATAAAAACAACTTTCCTCTGGTTAAAGGCAGATAAAACGTATTCCAAAGAAATTGAAGTAAGAAAAACAAGAATTATTGACGCAATAACTACGTCTGGCTCAATAAACATAAAACTGATTCCAAAAACAATTAAATTAAAAAACATATAGGATTTCCCAAGTCCAATGTTAAACTTTTGATAAAGAATAATGGCAATTATATCTATACCGCCGTTGGAGCCAAGGCTTTTTAAAACAATTCCTGCTCCTATTCCGCAAATCACTCCTGAAGTCAAAGCAGCATAAAACTGGTTAACAATTCCTGTATCATGGGTTATTAGTTCATAGGCTATGGTAAGAGCTATGGTGGCATATAATGTATAAGCCATAAATCTTTTGCTTATATATATAAACCCAATAACAACAAGAGGAATACTTAAAACTATAAACCAGAGCCCTGGAGTAAGGGTCCCTGAAAAATAGTAAGCCAGAGTGGCAAACCCAAACAAACCACCAGGAACAAATCCATGGGGAACAGCTATTGCTTTTAATCCATAGGAAAAAAGTACCGACCCTGTTGTAATAAGAATTAAATTCCACCAAACTGAGTAAGAATAGTCACGAAGAGCCACAACTTCCTCCGGTTAAGTTTTAGTTTTACGGGAACAAACCCTTTAATGGTAAAGATTAGCAAAATAATTTTACAGGACTGGTGTGCTCTTAATTTTACTTTTGAGTTTGGGATTTATACTCATCGGTTTTTTCTATAAGCTCTCTATGAAGCACAAGAACAGCTTTGTCAAAATCTTTTTCATTTACTATGAATTGCATATCAACCTGTCTCATGCTCTGATGAACAGCAAGAACATTAATACCTTTTTCATACAAAGCCTTGGCTGCTGCTGCCAAAAAGCCAGGAATTGACATATTGCTTCCAATGGCTGAAACCATTGCCACCTTTTTCACTGATACTTCTGCAGAAGGGTATTTTTCTTCGATCCCATTAATAAGTTTGTTGATCTTTTCAAGAGAAGCAGTGACATAATGGGTGATAGTGTTTGCATTAAGGTTTTTTGCTACATACCTGATTTTAGAGTTTTTAAAAAGCTCTGTTACAATAAAATCCCTGTCATACTGCCCCACAGTATCTTGATCAAAAACCTCAACTCCGTATAAACTCGGTCTTCCAGCTATTATTTCCACCCTTGATTCAGAACTTTTATAATCTCCCCTGATCAATGTTCCTGGATGATTTGGTTCAAAAGTGTTTTTTATTCTCAAAGGAATCCCAAGCTGCCTGAGTCCTTTTGCAGCTCTTGGATGGATAGCTTCCATTCCAAGATCGGAAAGCTGATCTGCAACATCATAATTGGTTTTGCCTATGGTTCTTACTTTATCTTCGCCAACAACCTTGGGATCCCCGCTGCTTAAATGAAATTCTTTATGAATTATTCCTTCAAGAGCATTGGTGACACAGGCAATCTTTGAAAAGGTAATCTCACTATAGCCCCTGTCATAAGTATCCATTATACCTTCCTTACATCTTGTATATCCTGTTGCTATGGGAAGCTCGGAAGAAAGATCCATTTCCTTGAAAAAACATTTTATTTTTTCATCAAAACCCATGTTTTCACCTTCCATCCAGCCTGTAAGATCTACAAACCTTGAATTAATCCCCATATTTTTAAGTATAAGAAAACTATTGTGCGCACTATGAGCTTCACCAAGAGCACTGAGCATTTCCCTAATTGCACTTAAATGCTCTACTAATTGAAAATTACCAAAAGAACACAACCTGGTAAGATCTATGAGACAGCTCCTTACACCTTCTATTCTTTCTTTGACAAACCTGTCTGCAAGCTGAAGATCAAGGCCTAAATGCTCAAAGGAAGCATTGATCTCACACATCCTCGCACCAACACTAGTTATTGCATCTCCCCAGGCCCATGAATCATTTCCATTTGAAAAAAGCCCATAAACTCCGGGTTCACTTGTTTTTTTATGCTCGAGCAACATGTCTGTAATCCCGGCATAGGCAGAAACAACAAAAATCCTGTTATAAATATCTTCCTTGTCTTTAAGAATTATATTATTCAAGGTTTTCTCAAAATCTGACATAGAAGTTCCGCCAATTTTTTCCACTGTATGAGATGTCATAATTAACTCCCTGGAATTTTTTAATAATTTTTTAATAACTGCTAAAAATTAAAAAGGTTGTTCAGCTATAATGAAACCGATCCTAAATTGTTTCTATTTTCGAAGCTGAAAATTTGTATGGTTACAAAAATATTTATAAAAACTGGAAATGATTTTTTAGGTAAGCACAATTAACAATGTTTTTAATGTTGACTTGGACAGACAAATTGTTGAATAAATCAGAGTGTATAAAAATGTAAAACATAACTAAAGTCTTAAAACTGCTCAATATTTTACCAAAACTAATTGAACAGAATAAAAAAACGACCCTTCAAGTCCCCGCTGTTAAATTCTTGATAAATTTATTCACTAATATCAAAGATGAAACAATTGTCAAGACTGGATTAATTGACCAAATACCCATTTAAACCAATTCTGGAAGAACCCTGTTAAGCTTAAATTTAGAATTATTTCAAAATCCTTATTTTATGAGTTTTTCTAAGATTTTTCCATAAACTCTTGATTATCACCTCGGCTATTTCAAATTCTTCCAAATTTTTTTTGCCTGAAATTTCAATGCAGTCGTTTAAAAGAAAATTATTTTTAGGCCAATAATATTTTGACAAAATAGTTATTCCAAAAACCAGCAAAAGATCTGGAAGCTCAGTTTCATTCATTTTAGATATAAGTACCCTGTCTCTTAAAGGCAAAGTGCTTAACAAATCCTCAACAACAGACTGAACCGAAAAAGAGCTGGATGAGTAATCAGGAACCTGAGCCCGAATTGGAGAAATAAGTCTTTCCGGATTAGTTTTCATTAAAAGAAGATATATAAGTGATTCAAAAATCCCCTGAATAAGCTCTGTTTTATCTGATTTGATTCCAGCATCGGTTTTAAACATTAAAGCAGAAATTCCATTTTCAAAAACAAATTGCCCAATTTTGTCTGACATCTTATGAATATGAGCAGAACTTATATCAAGAAAACAAAAAGGAAGATTATCTAAAAGACAATAATTTTTAAATTCCATATAACAATCATCTTGAGGAAAACCTGTTTCAGACAAATATACCAAACCATCAGCAGATTTAATATTTTTAAAATCAGCGTCTTTTTCATCTAAAACTTTTTCAAGACCAAATTTTTCATGATTAAATTTAAGGTTTTTAGGACAATAACCTTTTGTTTCAATTTTGTATTTTAAGGCCAGCTCAAGAATTTTTTTTTCTGACTCTGAGATTCCGCTGCAAACTATTGTTTTGATCATAGAAACCTTATTTCCCTTCTCCAACTGGATCTTGCAAAGACTTTTCTTGTTTTTTGACTGATTACTATGTATTTATCTTCACAAAAGCTGATTACCAGCTTTTTTAACTACCCACAAACTTGGGAATTGACTCTTTCAAACAAAACATTGAGAATTAAACTATAAATATTTACAAGCAACTCCAAGGAATGAAATTATGATATTTCGAAGAAAAAGTAAAAAGAAATCAAATAACCAGGAAAACTGGATAAAAAAAGATCTTAAAAAAGAAACTAAAAGTTCACCCATTTCAGAACCAAAAGGCTTTTTTTCCTCTCTAAAAAAAGGCCTTTCCAAAACTCGAACAATTTTAACAACTGATCTTGAAGATTTATTCACAGGAAACAAACTTAATATCTCCCACCTTGAAGAACTTGAGGAAAAACTTATATCTTCAGATTTGGGAGTAAAAACATCAATGGAACTTATCGCCCTTATTGAAGAAAACGAATCAGAAATCAAATCTCCAAAAGAACTAAAGGAGTTTATAAGAAAACAGCTTTTATCTTTCATGAAAAAGCCTGAAAAAAAACTTTATGGAAGCCCCCACGTAATCCTTGTCACCGGGGTTAATGGTGTTGGTAAAACAACAACAATAGGAAAACTTGCCTATAAATTTACCAATGAAGGAAAATCAGTTCTTATAGGTGCCGCCGATACATTTAGAGCTGCTGCAGTTGAACAACTTGAAAAATGGGCAAAAAACTCAGGAAGTGATTTTGTAAAACACAAAGAAAAAACAGATCCTGCTGCTGTTGCCTTTGACAGTATTGATGCCGGTATTGCCAGAAAAAAAGACGTAGTGATAATTGATACCGCAGGAAGACTTCACAATAAAGACAATCTTATGAAAGAACTTGTAAAAATAAAGTCAACTATTAACAAACGCCTTGAAGGTGCTCCCCATGAAGTTCTTCTGGTGGTTGACGCATCTACAGGTCAAAATGCTCTTAACCAGACAAAAACATTTAATGAGGCTGCAAAAATAACAGGGATTATTATAACAAAAATGGATGGAACAGCTAAAGGTGGAATTGCTGCTGCAATTCAAAAAGAGTTTAAAATTCCTGTTGATTATATTGGTGTGGGAGAAAAAATTGAAGACCTCCATGAATTTGACCCTGAAGCCTTTCTTGATGCAATCCTTAACTAAACAATTTATTTAAGAGAAATTCAATCTTAAATTCAGGAAAGCTTATTTTTGAACTAGTTCAATTGTAAACATTGGCTTTACTTCTCAACCAATGATGCAATAAGCTTTTCCTGGCTTTCTCCAAGCTGATTATTCATATAATCAGTTCTAACCTGAACAAGGGTTTTAAAAGTTTCCAACTTGCCCCCGACTATGGGCCTTCCTCTTTCAGACTTTAGAGTATTAGGGTCAACTGGTTTATTGTTTATTCTAACCTCATAGTGAACATGAGGACCTGTTGCTATTCCGGTCTCTCCAACTTTTGCTAGAATCTGACCTTGATTAATTTTTTCACCTTTTTTTGCAATAAGAGAGTCACAATGCCCATAATAAGTTTTATAACCATTTGGGTGCTTTAAAATTACAAGATTACCATAACCATTCTGCCAGCCTGAAAAAATAACAACTCCATTGGCTGTTGCAAAAATAGGGGTTCCCTTGGGTGCTCCATAATCTATTCCTGTATGGGGTTTATATTTCCCTAAGACTGGATGAAACCTTCTAATTGAAAAAGAAGAGGTCAAAACTCCAAATTTTACAGGAACTCTTAAAAACATTTTTCTTAAAGGGCTTCCTGATTCATCATAATAGCCCTTAGTTTTTCCATCATCAAAATAAAAAGCTGAAAAAGAATCCTTAGAGCCAATATATCTTGCAGCTAAAATCTTTCCATATCCGCAAAAACTCTGATTAATAAACTTCTTTTCATATAAAATCTGAATTTTATCATTTTTTCTTGGATAAAGATAAAAATCAATATCCCATGAAAAGATTTCGGCAAACTGGGCCGCAAGAGCAGGGCTTTCCCCTGATTTTACTACGGCTTCATAAAAACTGGAATTTATTTCAAATTCAGAGGTTTCTACTGTGATATCGGGCACTATTTCTTTTTTTGAAACATCAAAAAAATCACTTTCATTTCTTACTGCAACAAACTGGTTTTCAGGATCTGTTTTGTATACAAATTTTTCAATCAAACCTTCATTGTTTGTTTTTGCACTGAATTTATGTACTGGCAAAGAATATCTAAAATCAAAAGAATCCTTAAAACTTACTGAAAGTTTCATAATTTCTTTTGATGAAATACCAAAGATTTTTAATTTTTCATACAAGGTGTTATTTTCAAGTTTTACATTTAATAGATCAAATTCCGATAAATCATCAGCAGCCAACTCCAAGGCTGATGAATTTTCTTTATTTAAATCAGAAGAAGCAAGAAGTGTTTGTAAACTTTTCTCATTATCATTATTTACAGGCCCAAGCTCAGTAAAGGCTTTTGACCCCTTTTGAAATGAAAAAAGAAAGATAAATATAAAAAAAAACAGAATAACAAGAGTGATTTTGACAAGAAAACTTTGTTTATATATTTTAAGAACCATTTTTTCCCTTGATTTATATTTATTTAAAAATTTTTTTTACCTCAAAAATTAATTGATGTCAATAAAACATAGAATTACGATAATTCACCCGCTTAGAATGAGGTTATAATATTCACCTTTTTTCTTTATCAACTCATTGTGGTTTCCTGATTCACATACTTTTGAATCTTTTATTACAAGAATATTGTCTGAGTGTTTAATTGTACTCAATCTGTGTGCAATCATTATTGAGGTTCTTTTTTCCATTAGTTTTTTCATTGCATCATGAACTAATTTTTCTGATCCTGAATCAATATAGGAAGTTGCTTCATCAAATATAATCAACTCAGGAGCTGCGGCAAAAGCCCTTGCTATACACAATAGCTGTTTTTCTCCACTTGAAAGCGGCATTCCACCTTCTTTTATTTTCATTTCAATTCCCTGCTTACTTTTAAATGCAAACTTACAATTTGCGTCTTTAAGGCACTGATTTAAAAAGTTTTTATCAAAACTTTTGTTTTCAGGCAGAAGATTTTGCCTTAAACTCCCTGAAAAAACCACGGGGTCTTGCATAACAAGTGCAATTTTTTTTCTTATTTGATTTTTTTTGTAAAAATCCATATTTTTTTTATTGATTAAAATCTCCCCTGAATCGGGCTTGTAAAAACCTGTGATAAGATTAATTATTGAGCTTTTCCCTGCTCCTGTGTGTCCTGCTATCCCAAGAGACTGTCCTTTTTTTATCTTAAAAGAAATATTGTCTAGAACAGTCTCTCCTTTTTTATATGAAAAACAAATATTTTTAAATTCAATCTCTTCAATTTCTTCATTGAAATCCAAAGCTCCTTTTTTATCAGCTTCTTTTTCTTCATTAAGAATCCCAGTAATTTTTTCTGCCGATGCAAGAGCATTTTGAATAAGATTGAACTTTTCAGACAAGTCTCTTACAGGCCTGAAAAACATTTTCATATAAGAAATAAAAGCAACAAGCACTCCTATTGTAATTGCTTCTTCATTAATTCTTGAAGCTCCATACACCAAAATTATTGAAAGGGAAAAAAGACTGAAAAGTTCAATTAAAGGCATAAAAATACCAAAAACTTTTACCTGGGTCATTCCAGCCTTAAAATTTTCAAAATTAAGTTTTTGAAATTTCTTGTAAAAATAATTAAAAGAATTGTTTGTATGAATTATTCTTATTCCTGAAATATTTTCTGAAAAACTGTGATTTATTCCTGCAATCTTTTCCCTCATTGTTGCAAAAGCTTTTCTTGATATTTTTGAAAAAAATAAAACAAGGGCAATTACAAAAGGAATTACAACTACAACAAGAGATGCGAATTTAAGATCATAAAAAAACATTATAACAACAACAGAAATCATTAAAACAAGGTCCTTAAATATAAAAACAAGGATTGATGAAAACATTTCATTCATATTGTCAATATCGCCTGCTGCCCTGCTAACAAGACGACCCGTGCTATTATCGTCGTAAAATGAAATTGGAAGATGGGTCATATGAAAAAACAGTTCTTTCCTTAAATTATAAATTATTTTCTGACTCGTGAACTCCATAAAAAGAGATTGAAAAAAATCAAAGACAAAAACAAGGGCAATTACACTAAGAAAAAGAAATGACAGTTTATAAAAAGAATCTATTTCTATTCCAAACAAAAGAGAAGCACCTTGAACTTCAGAAAGAATAAATCCGTCTATGGCTTTTTTGGTAAGATAAGGAAGGAGAAGCTCAAGAGCAGTTATAAAAAAGATCAATAAAACACATAAAAGAAGATGGTTAACATAGGGTTTAATAAACGGGTATAAAACCTTTAAAACCTTAAAGTCAGATAGTTTTTTAATTTTTTTGGATTCAATTGAATGGAACATTTACAAAACACCCTGAATCTTAGATGATTTTTTATAAAACCTATTATTTTCTAAAAGATATTCATGGGAACCTATATTTTCAGCTTCATAATTTTTCAAAACCATAATTTTTTCAGCATTCAAAATTGCAGATATTCTGTTTGAAATAACAATAAGAATTTTATCTTCGCTTAAACTCTTTAAGTTTTCAATTAAAAACCTTGCTGTATTTGAATCAACCTGGCTTATTGGATCATCAAAAATGATAATATCGCCTGGATTATAAAGAGCTCTTGCAATTGCTGTCCTTTGCTTTTGTCCCCCTGAAAGAGCAGTTCCCCTTTCTCCTACTATAGAATCAAGACCTTGGGGCATATTTTCAAGATCAGATTCAAGACAGGATAATTTAATTGAATTTTTAAGTCTTTCTAAATCATAATTCTGGCCAAGAACAATATTTTCTTTTAATTCCCCTGAAAATATAAAAGATTCCTGGGGCATAAATGTAATTTTTTGTCTTAAGTTTTTAATTTTTATAGTTCTTAAATCTTTCCCGTTTAATTTAACACTCCCTTTTAAAGGCTCATAAAGACCTGAAATAATAGCCGCAAGGGTTGATTTACCACTTCCTGGAGGCCCGGTTATTCCAAGCATTTCACCCTTTTTAAGAGAAAAATTTATATTTTTTAACACATACTCTTCATTTTCATAACTAAACCAAAGATTTTCACAGCTTATTTCTTCAACTTTTTTAATTTCCTCACTTCTAGCTTCTTCTTCAAAAACAGATTCACCTAAATTTAAGATATCTTCAATTCTTTTAAGCGAGGCAATCCCCCTTTGCATAAGATTGGTCATCCAGCCAAGAGCCATCACAGGCCAGGCTAAAAGGCTTAAATATTGAATAAAGGCAACAAGATCACCTGAGGTGATTTTTCCCTCCATCACGAGGAAGCCTCCGTAAAAAAGAATTATAAAAAGAGATAAGTTAAGGAAAAAAATCATCAATGGTTTGATCGCAGAAAGAATTACTGCTCTTTTAAGGCTTTTTTCAAAATAGTCCAAAGAATATGAATCAACTTTTTTATTAATGAACTTTTCAAAGTTAAAAACCCGAATTATCCTTATTCCCAAAAAGCTTTCCCTCATATTTTCCATTAGATCTGAAAATGATTTCTGTGCATCTGTATGATAATCATGCATTTTTTTACCCAAAACCCGTGTAGAAAGGGCAATAAAAGGCATGGGAATAAGTGCTAAACCAGCAAGCTTAGGATTGAGATAAAACATGATTCCTATTGTAGCACTTCCGAGAAGTACAGCATCTGTAAATGCAATTATTCCAACTCCAAAAGCCATTCTTATATGGGCAAGATCGCTGGTGGCCCTTGCCATTATATCTCCGGTTTTTACCTGATCAAAAAAACCAACCTTAAAATTCATTATGTTAAAAAAAAGACTGTCCCTTATTCCTTTTTCAATATGCCTTGATGTCCCTATAAGGAAAACTCTCCACCAATATCTTAAAAAAGTAATTAAAAAGCCTGATAAAACAATTATTAGCCCAACTTTTAAAACACTATTAAAATCATTTTTATTGTATGTTATTACATCTATAGCTTTTTTTGTCAGATATGGTATTAAAAGTTGAAAAAAATCAACAGTCAGGAGGATAAGTATTCCTGATATAATTTTAACAAAGTGTTCCTTAAAATATGGTAAAACAAGTTTAAAAGACATAAATAGATCCATTTTTGTTAATAAAAAGATATAAATCTATACAATCAATGGCTCAAAGTAAATCATATTTATGATTGAATTTGTAAACAAGGTTAATCTCTATTTGAGGAAAATGAGGGGACAATAAAAATTTAATTATGAATGAAGGACAAGTTGTAGAATATATAGATGACCAAAAAATTCTTTCTGCTGCAGTTCTTGAAATCAAAAAAAACAGATTAAGAATTTTAAATGAAAACAACAGGGAAGTTAATATATCGCAAAAAAGAATTTCCCTTTCATCTGAAAAAAGAATCCCCTTAAAACAATCAAGGGAAAATATCTCAAAAATTTTAAAAGATTTTTCAGCTGAATCTGAAAAAAACTCAAAAGAAGTTGACATAGAATCCTTATGGGAAATTTTAAATACAGAGTCAGACTGGATAGATGTGGATTCTGTCTCCGAACTTTGGTTTGGAGACAACCCCGAACCTTTCCAAAAATCAGCTTTAATGAGGGCAATGTTTTATGACAGGCTCTATTTTAAATTCAATCACTCACAATATCTTCCATTTACTCCTGAACAGGTAGAGCAACTAAAAATACAAAAACAGGAAGAAGAGAGGAAAAAAAATATAATCAAAAAAGGAGGCAGCTGGCTCAAGAAAAATATGAACATGCAAAATCCTGAAATGCCTACTGAAGAACTTGATCTGATAAACATTCTTTCCTCATATTACCTTCTTGAAAATGAATCAAATCAAAGCGAACTTGCAAGGGAAATATTCAAAGAAGCAGGAACAGAGCCCGGACTTAAAGTTTTTAAACTTTTTACAAGACTTGGAGTCTGGGATAATGATGAAAATACAGATTTATTAAAATATGATCTTGAAAGAAACTTTTCAAACAACATAATTGAGTCAGTTAAAAATCTTGAAAAAGAGACCCTGGATTTAGATCTTTCAAAAAGAAAAGATCTTACAGGTTTAAAAATTTTTACAATAGACGGCAAAAATACAAAAGATTTTGACGATGCCTTAAGTTTTGAGGAAAAAAATGAAAAACTAACAGCCGGCGTTCATATCACCGACGTTGCATTTTCAATTAAAAAAGATACACCAATAGATAGAAATGCCATGCTTAGGGCAAGTTCAATTTATATGCCCGACGAAAAAATACCAATGCTCCACCCTAGCATATCTGAAAAAAAATCAAGCTTGATTAAAGGAGAAACAAGACCTGCAATCAGTGTTTTAATTGAATTTACAGAAGACTTTTCAATAAGCGACTTTAAAATAGTTCCTTCAATTATAAAAGTAAGTGAGCAGATAACCTATGACGAAGCAGATGAACTTATAAATTCAAGCAATTCAAATGAACTTTCAAAACTTTATGAATTGGCAAAAAAATTAAGAGAAACACGATTTTTATCCCACGCAGTTCATATTTCAATTCCTGATACTGATGTTTATGTTGATGAAAATAAAAATATTGAAATAAAAGTTTTAGACAGGGAAACTCCTTCCTGGCTTCTTGTTTCAGAATTTATGATAATTGCAAATCATCTTATGGCTGAATTTTTAAAATCAAATTCCATTCCTGCAATTTTCAGAGGCCAGCCCAAACCTGAAACAAGATATTATGAAGGAGACAATGGGGATCTTTTAATGCAGTTCCTCCAAAGAAAAGAAATGAGCAGGGTAATAATTTCTACCACTCCAGAACCCCACTTTGGACTTGGAGTTAACTCATATATAACATCAACTTCTCCTGTAAGAAAATATTTTGATCTGGTATGTCAAAGACAGATAAAATCTGTTTTTGGGCTAGAAACTCCCTATTCAACAGAAGAGCTAGATGAAATAACAGCAAGGCTTGACAACACAATGTCAAGCATAGGAAGGGTTCAGTTCCAAAGAAAAAGATATTGGATTTTAAAATATCTTGAAGAAAAAAGAGGGGAAAAAGAACCTGCTCTTGTTATCTCAGATAAAAGGTTTAACAGTTATTCAATTGTTCTTCTCAATTACATGATGGACTCAAAACTTCCTGCAACATCTGGAATGAATTTAAAGCCAGGAGACAATATTGTTGTTATAATTCAAAATGTTAATGCCAGAAGTGACATTTTATCTGTCCATTTAAGTTAAGAAAAGCAGTTAATCGGCTGAGATTGCAAAAAGGTGAGCATTGATGATAAGAGATCCTGAAAACAAAATAAAAAAAACAATTCTTTCACAAATAAAAAACAAAAATTGTTTTGCCCTAGACATAGGCTGTGGAAACGGGGAAGTTACAAAATTTATCTCTAAAAACACCTCCCTTACAATAGGTATTGAACCATTTTTTGAAAAGCTTAAGAATTTAAAAACTGACAACCTTTATTTTGCTGCAAATTCAGGATCCAGCCTTTGCTTTAAAGACCAATCTTTTGATTTTGTTTTCTTTTGCCAGTCTCTCCACCACATTGAAGAAAACAGTCAAGCCCTTGCTCTTAAAGAAGCAGAAAGGGTGTTAAAAAACAAAGGGACTCTTTTAATTATAGAACCAATGTATAATAAAGGGATCTATGGAAAAATAACAGCCCTTATTAACACAGAGAAAAGGCTTAAGGAAAAAGCAAATAAAGAAATTAAAAAACTAAAGAATCTTTCTTTCAAAAAACTTTTCTCCAAAAATTTAAAAATCGAATTTCTCATTAATGGTTACAATGATTTTTTTAATTCTAAAATTAAAGACAAACCAGGTATAAACTGGAATGAAAGCATTGAGGCAAAGATTAAAAACTTAATTTCACAAGCACCTGAAAAACATGGCAAACTTTCAATAGACAACCATCTTAACGTTTTTTGCTTTCAAAAAGATTGAAATGGTTAAAAAAGATACATAGTGTAAAATATACTCAGAGGACTTGTTTCTTTCTTAAACAAAACACACCTAGGCTTAATTTTGATAAACAAAGATTCTTAATTAAAAACAGTTAAATCCTCAACATTCTAGACCTGAACTTTGTTGACGCCAACACTCTTTTAAATCTTTTTTATTATCTATAGACATGGCATGAATATTGTAATATACAAATATTAAGTTAGAATTTTTGCAAAGGCTTAAGAAAAAACTTTTGTAAAAAATTACCTTTACTAAACAGTTTTATTTTTTTCATTGTTCTCCTTCTTAATATCCCCCTGAGTACTCAGGGGGATATTTTTTTTAAAAATCCTTTTACTTTTCCTAAAAATTAAAGTATGTTACTCTGTAATTATGAAAAACAAATAGTAGTTTTTCGCAAACAGGTTTCTTTTTTTAGAACATATCTTTTTTTGTAATCCAAAATAAGGTCTTCTTAAAAGAGAAATCCAGTAACAATTAATAGAAATAATTTAAGGAAAAAGTTTAAAATGGCAAACGGAATTGTAAAGTGGTTCAATGAAAGTAAAGGCTATGGGTTTATCGAACAAGAAGACGGACCAGACGTTTTTGTTCATCATACTGGAATTAACATGGATGGATTTAAAACTCTATCAGAAGGTCAAAAAGTAGTTTTTGACATTGCAGAAGGTCCCAAAGGAAAAAATGCAGTTAATGTAGTTCCTCAATAATATTTTTTTCAAAGACTTTCCCGGCATCCTTAAATCATTTAAGGATGCTTTTTTTATCTTTCCCAAAAACTTCAAGGTTCTATTTAAAACAAATCTACACTAAAGTTTGACAATTCCATTAAAAAAAATTTAATATGATTTTTTGTATTATTTTGAAAATGGAGGAAAAAAATTGCGTTCCAAAATTCTTATTTTAAGGTTTCCCGAGGACCAAGCTCACGAAGCTCTTGTATGCAATCTTGCAAAAGACTTCAGGCTGACATTTGCTATTTTACATGCTGAAATTCTTCCAAGAAAAGAAGGACTTCTTGTTCTTGACCTTTCAGGCCCAGCTGCAAACTTTGATTCAGGGGTAAAATATCTTAAAGAAAAGGGAGTCTCTGTTAAAACTGCCGCCCAGGAAATAATCAGAGATGAAGCTTCTTGTGTTCATTGCGGAGCTTGTACTGCTGTTTGTCTTACCCAGGCACTTTATATTAAAAGACCTGAAATGACTGTTGAGTTTGATCAGGATAAGTGCAGTGCCTGCGAACTCTGCGTAGTGACTTGCCCTGTAAAGGCAATGATTGCAAGTCCGAAAAACGAAAACTTTTTTTAAAAAATGAAAGAAAAAATAGCAGTAGCTGTAAGCGGCGGTATAGACTCACTTGTCGCTGCTTTTATTTTAAAAAGAAAAAAAATTGAAATAACAGGATTTCACTTTTTTACCGGCTATGAGTCCAAAAAAAAATCTGTTATAAAAGATGAAATAACCCAGATGTGCGATAAAATTGATCTCCCTGTTGTTTTCATTGATATAAAAAAAGATTTTGAAGATAAAATTGTATCTTACTTTAAAAAATCTTATACAAAAGGATTGACTCCAAATCCCTGTCTTATGTGCAATCCCTTGATTAAATTTGGACTTCTCCTTAAAGAAGCAAACAAAAGAGATATAAAAAAAATTGCAACAGGCCATTATGTAAAAACAATTAAAGACAATGATGGTAATCTTTTTATTGCAAAGGCAAATGACCCCTTAAAGGATCAATCTTATTTTCTTTCAATGGTTCTTAAGGAAAATCTTCAAAACTCAATATTTCCAATTGGACACTTAAAAAAATCCCAGGTCAGAAAAATTGCAAAAAATTTCAATCTTACTCCAACTCAAAAAGATGAGAGCCAGGATATTTGTTTTATAAAAAACAAAAACTATAAATTATTTTTAGAACAGGACAAAAAACTAGATTTTGCCCCAGGTAAAATAATTGATAAAACTGGTAAAACAATAGGCTTTCACAAAGGTGTTCATAATTTTACCATTGGCCAAAGAAAAGGAATAAACTGCCCTGGACCTCATCCTTATTATATTCTTGAAACGAACCCTGAAACTAAAACAATAATTGTAGGAAAAAAAGAAGATCTTGATTCATATTCACTTCTTGGGTCAAACTTCAATTGGTTTAAATACCCAGAAAAATTTCCTTTTGAAGCCCAATTTAAAACAAGGTATTCCCAGAAATGCCAAAAAGGCAAAATTTTAAAAATTAAGGATAATTTATTCAAGGTTGAATTCAATTCCGCTGTAAGCTCAGTGACTCCAGGCCAAGGCGTTGTTGTTTACGACAAAGAAATAATTATTGGAGCAGGATTTATAGTAAAAAATGAAAAAATTTAAAATCATTACCCTGGGTTGCAAATGCAATCATTACGAATCTGACTCAATAGCAATGCAACTTGAACAAAGCGGATATGAACAAAATGAAGAAACTCCAGACCTTGTTATTGTAAACACTTGTACTGTGACTGCCAAAGCAGGAATGCAGTCAAGACAGGCAATAAGAAAAGAGCTTAAAAAAAATCCTTTAGTAAAAATTATAGCTACAGGATGCCACTCTCAAACAGAACCTGAAGAAATAAAAAAAATAAATAAGAAAATAACCCTTGTTTCCCAAGGGAAAAAAAACCTTATTCCTGAATTTACAATCAAAGACTCATTTGAAGATACAATTATAAGTTCAGTATGTTCAGAAACAGAATTCAAGTTTATGTCTTCGCCAAACAAAGCAACAAAAACAAGAGCTTACCTCAAAATTCAAGACGGGTGCAATGCTTTTTGCTCTTATTGCATTATTCCATATTCAAGAGGAAGAAGCAGAAGCATGGCCTTTGAACAGGTAATTGAAGAACTTGTAAAGCTTAAAGAAAATGGATATAAAGAAGTTGTGTTAACAGGGATTCACATTGGCTGTTATGGAAAAGATTTAAAAAACAAAACCAACTTTACTTCCCTTATAAAACATCTTGCAAAAAACAATCAAAAATTTCCAAGGCTTAGAATAAGCTCAATAGAACCCGATGAAATTACTGATGAGATAATTGAAATAGGAGCTTCTACTTCAATTTTATGTCCTCATTTCCATATCCCGTTTCAAAGCGGCGATGACTATATTTTAAAAAAAATGAAAAGACCCTATTCCAGAAAATTTTTAGAAGAACTTGTGTTGAAAATAAAAAACAGAATTAATGACGCCTCAATAGGAGTAGATGTTTTATTTGGATTCCCAGGTGAAACAGAAAGTTGTTTTCAAAACACATTCAACCTTTTAAAAGAACTCCCTGTTTCATACTTTCATGTCTTCCCTTTTTCTCCAAGAAAAAATACAGCTGCAGCAGGATTTAAAAACCAGATAAACGGTAAAATAACAAAAAAAAGATGCCAACTTGCAAGAAGTCTGAGTAATTTAAAAAAAGATGAATTTTACAAATCTCAATCAGGTAAAGTTAAAAATGTATTAATTGAAAACCAAAGGGATAAGCAAACAGGCAATTTAAAAGGTTTTACAGAAAACTATGTTTCTGTTTTTGTTAGAGGTGAGAATTCACTTAAAAATGAAATAAAACAAGTTAAACTCAAACTTGATCAAAAAACTGGATTTATGGAATCAGAGTTGATTTGAAATAAATTTTAAAAACCAAAAGACCTTTCAATTATAACCCTGGTTCGTCTTATTATTTTCTCATAATAACTGCTGTTTCTCTGTAGATAAAACTCAATCTGAAAATCTGAATTATCTTTCTTAATTTTTTTTAGCTCACTTTGAAGTGCGTATGGGGATTCAATCCTTTTAACAAAAAGTTCTCCCCAAGTTGTTTTATATATGATGGCAAAATTATTTATATTTTTTTCATAATGGACCTCTTCAAAACTTACCACAATAAGAACTTTTTGGATTTTTTCCTTTTTGAGGTAAAAAAGAGGCGAATTGTCAAGCACATCACACTTACCTATAAAATCTTTTAATTTAAAGGAAAGATTAACAATTTCCTGAAGACTTACACTTGTGCGATTGGGTTCCATCCTTACCCTGCCGACCTTGAAAAGGTCATTCCAAACAGCAAAAGCTGCAGCCTTTACTATATGACGTCCTGAAAATAACGGAAAAGAACGGTCATTTCCAGCAAAAACTTTCCAGTTATTGTTTTCATAAACATAAGTAATATCAAGAAGATTAAATTGAGCGGCCGGCTTTGGAATCAGATTTACCTTCCCATTTTTCTTTTGATAAATTGAAGTGATTTTTCTTCCAAGAACAGTTAGATCCCTTAAGTTTATGTGGAGGCTTGCCTTCCCCTGGGAAGCAATTGTTTTATAAAAAGAAAAAAGCTCCTGGACCAAACGTTTCCCAAGTTTTATTTGAGACGACATATCCCAGTTTTTAAAATTTTGAAGATCACGAACAACTGTTTTAGGAATCTTTGAACTCTTTAAAAAAGAGCTGACAAGTTTTTTCTTTAGCGGATTTTTTTCTGAAACATTTATATTGCATCTTAAAAAAAAACATTCTTTTAAAAATGAGAGCCTTTCCGGCTTTACTCCTGTATCAAAACTATGAATTAAGAGCTCCATGGTAAAAGTCATTGGCTCAACAAAATCTTCTGATTTTGAAAGCAAAACTTTTTGCCTGAAAAGGTCTGCCGCAAGCCTTCTACCTGGATCATCAATCTGCCTTTTCAAAAGAGCCATTTTAATTACTGACTTTAGTGGACTTGCAAATGCTTTCTGAAGCTGCCACAAAGAAGCTCCTAAATACTCTTCCGGGTTTACAGGTGGGAGGGCACCAAAATCTGCATACTCACTTCCTCCCCCAAGACTCTTTTCAACAGAAGCAAAGGTTGATTCATAATCAAGGCTTTCCCCTGAATCTACACAAAGCCACCAAAAAGGAATTTTTCCTGCAATAACTATGGTTGTTCTATAGAACTCCTCTATTAAAATATTTTTCTGGGCAGAGCCTGAACTTACATTATCAACTTTCCCAAAATAACCTTTTTTGATATTATCTATGTCTGAAATAAAAAAATATATGGGAATTCTACAGTTTTCATCATACCAGTCTTTGATAAGATTTATTTTCTGGGTTAAAAATCTCCTGTTTTTGTTTCCAAGCTTCTCAAAATCTACACAAACCCAAATATCACAATCGGAATATGCTGTATGGGCAAGGGTTCCTATACTTCCTATGGTATAAACACCATCAATAACACAAATTTCCCTGCTCTGCCCATAGGGCTGTCTCAAATCTTCAACTTTGAACTTTTTTTTAAACAACTTTTCTTTTTTTTTCATCCAGGGAACAGACTCTAACCCGAATATTTTAAATTCCCCTTTAAAATCAGGCAGATAACCAGGGCATTTTTTATGATTAACACTGAGAAGCCAGGGCAAAAGATATAATATCTGAGTACTCTCTTTAGGGGCGATTTCTTTAAAAAGAGCTTTCCTTTTGTCATTATATAAACTAAATATATGACTATTTCTTCTTATTAATTTTTCTAGGCCCATTATAGACATGGCAAGCAACCGTATAAACTGTCATAGATGTAAATATTATTATGTTACATGGGAGAAAAAAAATCCGCATGGGTGCAAAGCTTTAGGCTTTAAAAGTTCAATTGTGCCCTCCCTTGTAGTTTTTCAAAGCTCGGGAACAAAATGCAAATTTTACTCTCCAAAAAATACAGGTAAGCCAAAGCCCAAAAAAAATATAATTATAGTCTAGAAATTAATTGCCTAACCTCATCCATTTTTTTACAGGTAAATTTACCTTCTGGACAAACTCCGTCCATAAAGCAACCAGGCCCTACTTTCTTAAAAAGATCGGGCTCTTTTGCTCTTAACAATGAAAGCATTTCATAGGCAAACTCCCTTATTTCCCATTGGGCTCTCATACATGTCCTCAAACGTAAAAAATGAAAAAGTTCTCTGGCATTCATTGAAGTAACCACATCAAGTCTCATTCCTGCCAAAGCAAAATAAACAAGATCTTCTTTAAATTTAAGCTTTTCTTTAAATTTTTTATATAAATCCAAATGCTTTTCATAAGAATTGTTGTAAACTTCATTAAGCTTGGGATTGTTTTTAATGCTTTCAGGTAAAATAAAATCATCAAACCTTACCCCAGTTGAAAGATCAGGAACAATAATTGACTGAATTCTATGCCTTACAAGATGAGTAAGCCCTGCAAGGCTTATTCTGTTTATCCTAAATCCAAAGCTGATATTTTCTAAAGCTCTTGCCCTTCCGTCTGCTATGGTTTCAGAAATAATATCATTGTAAACTTTCGGGTTTTCTTTAATTGTTTTTTGGGCATTTTCAGTTGAGATACCTGTTTGCCCAATAATTTGTGAAACAACCATTTTATATGAAGCATTTTCTGTTGAAGACAAAAGCTCAACTTTTTTTTCAGAAAGACAGCTACTTTGAACCTGAGAATTTAAAAGAGAATTTGTAAATAAAGGAAGATTATCTTTAAAACCTGCAATTTTTTCTATCATGGAAAAAGGTTCTTTAAAAACTTCTCTTGCCTGTTCCAAAAGCATCTTGCCTAATTTTTTTATCTCAGGATATTTTGAACCTCTTCCATAGCAAGCAGAATAAATTATTTTCATCAATTCCCTGGCATTCACAGTGCAATAAAAATTACTCCTGAAACTATATGGCAGAATAAATCTTGCATCTTCCCTTGGAACCTCATTTTCAGTTAACTCTGAATAAGCTTTGAAAAGAGCTTCCATTCCTTGATTATATTCTTTTTCAAGCTCTTTTTTTTCATCTTCAGAAAGATCATCCTTGAATCTTAATTCCGGAAAAACAAAGCCCATCTTCTTATAATCAACATATCTTCTTGACTTTACAGTAAAAGATGCAAGTCTAAACTCAATCATAAATTGTTCGGTAATTACAGATACATTATCAAAAATTATATTGAAATAAATATGCTCACTTACAGAATGATGGCCCATGGAGAGCACTTTTTCTATTAATGAGGTGTCTTCTTTTTCCATGCTATCTTTATAAATTTCAAGGGCACTGCCTTTAGTGGTTGAAATTCTTGCTGCTGCAAGACAAAAATTGGAAGGCTTTTTCGTATGGCCTGAAATAAAAGCTTTTGAATTTATCATGGCAAACTCTTTTTTAATTGATTTATAACTTATAATTTATTTTAAGCTTAGCAGACTTAACCTAATTAAATTAAAAAAAACTATATTCTGCATGTTCTTATATCAATTACAATAACTCCCCTTGCTCCAAGCTCCACAAGTTTATCCATCATAAAATTAACTTCTTTTTTTCTTACCATGGACTTTATTGCAATCCATCCTTTTTTGCTTAAAGGAGAAACAGTGGGAGACTCAATCCCAGGAGTTATAGCAGCTGCCTTTTCAAGGAGTTTTTCTTCAACATCATACTCAATTATAACATATTCTCTTGCAGTTAAAATTCCTTTGATTCTTTCAGTAAAAATATAAGCTTCCTTGTTTTCAAGTGTTTTTAAATTCCTTGAAATCAAAACAGCCTCTGAATTTAAAACAGGATCTCCAAGAGTTTCAAGACCTGCATCTTTTAAAGTTCTGCCCGTTTCCACCACATCTGCAATTGCATCTGCCACTCCAAGCTCGATTGATATTTCAACAGCTCCGTCAAGCTTTACTATATCAGCTTTTAACCCTCTTTTGTTAAAGTCTGAACGAACTATTTCCGGATATGAAGTTGCAATCCGCTTATGATCCAGCTCCTCCACTGATTCAAAAGCCCCTTTTTTACAAGCATAGGAAAAATAAGACTTTCCAAACCCAAGTTTAAAAACTTCGTTTACATTGGTTTTACTGTCAAGGGCAAGATCTCGTCCTGTTATTCCAAGATCCAAAATCCCTCTGCTCACATAAACAGCAATATCCCTTGGTCTTAGAAAAACAAAATCTATCATGTTTTCTAAATCTGAAACCATGAGTTCTTTGCCTATACGCCTTGATGAGTATCCAGCAGCTTTTACAAGCTTTACTGCATCTTCAGACAAACTTCCCTTATTAGGAAGAGCTATTTTTAACATTTGGCAATTTTCTCCTGAACTTTTTTTAAAACTTATTGAAAATCTATAAATATTTGTAAACATCTTCAAGTGTCAAATCACAGGCAAGCATCATTACCTGAATATGATATAGAAGCTGGGAAATTTCTTCAGCTGTTTTTTCCTTACCTTCATATTCCGAAGCAATCCAGACTTCCCCTGCTTCTTCAAGAATCTTTTTCCCTATTTCATGGATGCCGCTCTTAAGTTCTTTTACAGTTCCTGAGTTGGGGTCATTTGAATCTTTTTTCATTTTAAGCTCTTCAAACAATTCTTCAAAACTTTTCATTATTCATACCTAAAAATTTATAAATTAATTATAAGACTAAAAATATATTTTAATTTTCTAAATTCTGACTTAAAAATCCGGTAAATGGATCTGTAAAAAAACTAAAACTCTGCGTCTTTAAAATATGTTTTTATCTGCTTTTTAAAATCATTCAAATCTTTAAACAAAATTGAGTTAATTTTTTTATTCAAAGCACGTTTAATATGGGGATTATGATCATCAACAAATAAAGTGTTTTCAGGAAGTTCGTTCATTTCTTTTAAAACATAATCAAAGATTTCAGGCTCTTTTTTAGTTATTTTAAGATGATAGGAATTAAAAACCCTGTCAAAATACTTAAAAAAGTCATTTTTCCTGTCAAGCTTTTCAAGCCAATTGGTTTGATCACTTAAAATGGCAGTTCTGAGATTGTTTTTTCTAAGCCATTTGATAAAGTTAATCATTTCAGGTCTTAAGATAAATCTATCAAGAATAAATTCTGTAAGTTTGTCGTTTTCTTCATTTATACCTGTTTTTTCCTTAAAAAGGTTCCAAAATTTATCCGAGTCAGTCTTACCCCTGGTAAATCCGCTATCATATACAAGATCAAATCCTGTTTTTTTTAAGGAATCAACATCAAGATCATTTTTTAAGGCAAGGTCTGTTATTCCTTTTTTAAAACCTTCTTCTGCTATTACTCCCCCAAAATCCAATAAAACAAGTTTTATATCCAAATTTAATAATTCCTTTTGTCTTTTTTAAATTTACAAATCTATAATAAAAGTTAACACAGGCTTTTAAAAAATGAAATTCATCTTTAGTTAAATTAATTGAATCAAAATAAAGCTTTCTTACATTTAGAAAAAAAGGCCGAAATTCCGGCCTCTTCTATATTAAACTATAATTGTACCTTAATAGTTTTTATCAGCAAAATCAACCCATCCGCCTGATTTTACAAGCTTTGAATCAAACTCTGAAATTGAAAAAGGAACTTCTTTTCTTTTACCAGATCCTCTTATGGTAAATTTTTTGTTATCAAAATCAGTTTCAATATAAACGTCTTTTACATTTAAAAACTCACTGAAAATCATTTCAATTTCATCGCTTTCAAGGGTTACAGCCATCATCCCACAATTAAACATATTCTGACGAAAAATTCTTGCAAAGGATTTTGCTATAACAAGATTGATTCCGTTTACTTCAAAAGCCCAAGGAGCATGCTCTCTAGAAGAGCCACAGCCAAAGTTTCCTTTTGTAATAATAACAGAAGCATCTTCAATATCTTTCAAATCCAATCCTTCAAGCTTGAGATCTTCTAAAAGATATGGTTTTAAGGCCTCTTTTGAAATTTCAGTGAGATATCTTGCAGGTATTATTTCATCTGTATTAATATCATCTCTATCAAGAAAAAGGACTTTCCCATTAAAGTTTTTCATTTTATCCTTCCTAACCCTTAAACAAAGGTGAGTTTTCTATATAACCTTTTATAGCTGTCTGAGCTGCTGTGGCAGGGCTCATAAGATGAACCATCCCGCCTTTTCCCATTCGACCGTTAAAATTCCTGTTTGTTGTTGAAGCACAAACCTCTCCTTCTGCCAAAACTCCATTACTCATTCCAAGACAGGCTCCGCAAGTGGGATTTGTAACACAAAATCCGGAATCCATAAAAATTTTGATTATTCCCTTATCAAGAGCCTGGCTAAAAACTTCAGGAGTAGCAGGAGATACTATTCCTCTGACATTATCAGAAATCCTTTTGCCTTCCAAAACCTTGGCTGCAACTTCAAGATCTGAGAGCCTTCCATTGGTACATGAGCCTATATACACTTGATCTACAACTACATTTTCAAACTCAGCCACAGGCTTTACCAGATCTGGCTTAAATCCAAAAGTTGAAACAGGAACAACTTGAGAAGCATCTATTTTGATTGTTTCTGAATACTTGGCATCTTTGTCTGAAATCCATTTTGAATAATCATTTAAAGCTTCTTCTTTTGAATCAAAGTCTGATTTTATAAATTCCCAAAGATAATCCACTGTTTTTTCATCAGGATAACAAATACCGCTTGTTCCTCCTGCTTCTATGGCCATATTGCAAAGGGTCATTCTTTCTTCCATATTCATTTCTGAAATAACAGGACCGGTAAATTCAATAACCTTGTCAGTGGCCCCATTAACCCCAAGCATACCGATGATGTGCAAAATAAGATCCTTTGCAAACACACCTTGCTTAAGACTTCCTTCAACTTCAATTTTTATTGTTTCAGGATATTTAAAAGCACAAACTCCTTTTAAAATTCCCACTTCTAAATCTGTAGTACCAACACCTGCGGCAAAGGCTCCAAAAGCCCCGTGTGTACAAGTATGAGAATCACCCATAATAATTGTTGCCCCGGGCCTTACAAAACCTTTCTCTGGAAAAATTGCGTGGCAAACTCCATTTCTTCCTATATCAAAAAAATCCTTAATTTTATTTTCCTTTGCCCAATCCCTTAATATCTTTCCCTGAAGTGCTGTTTTTGAATCCTTGGCAGGTGTTACATGATCTATTACAACTTTTATCTTGTCAGGATCAAAGACCCTGTCCTTACCTCTTTTTTTAAGGTCATTAATTGCCACCGGAGTTGTAATCTCGTGGCAAAATACCGAATCAAGTCTAAGGACATTTATACCTTTTCCAGGGGTATCAACAAGATGAGCATCAAATATTTTTTCTGCTATTGTTTTTCCCATCTCTAAAAAAATCTCCTGTATTTAAAATTTTTATTTATTTTCTATACAAATCAAACCCGGCAACTTGCCGGTTTTTTTATTTTTTACAATTAAGTATTGTGGATAAAAAGCCTTGGAGGAGTGGTAACCCAAAAAGCCTTTAAAGTTTCACTTCCATTATTTTTAAGCTTGTGTGGAATATCTGATTCAAAAGAAACGCTGTCCCCTTTTTCCAACTTGTAATTTACACCTCCATACTCAAGGATTCCACTTCCCTCAAGGATAAAACCCATCTCTTTTCCAGCATGACCATATTCACTGCTACCTTTTTCATTGTCCGCTGGAATTTCTATGAGATAAGCTTCCACATCTTTTGTCTTATCTCCTTCAGGAGAGCTGATTGAAGAAAGCTGATGATAGGTTATATCCCCAATTGTCCTGATATTTCTTTGAGCTGATTTTACTATATTGACCATCCTCTTTTTTTTAAAATCTTTAAAAATATATTCAAGATCAATATCTAAAACATCTACTATCCCAAACAAAGTATCTATCGAAGGAGACACCTTGTCCCTTTCAATCTGAGAGATAAGACTTTCACTTACCCCCGCACTTGAGGCCACTGTTTTTAAGGTAAGTTTTTTCTTTTCTCTTATTTTTCTTATTCTTTTTCCAAAGGGGTATTTTATCCCGGAATTTAACATAACTTAATCTCCTTAAATATCTTTAAACTTACTTAAAAATCACCGGCCTTGCAACAAGAATAATTAAAACCAGTTAACCAAAAACCAAGTTTTCACTTCAATTCATTTAAGGTAAAAATTTCAGTCCAAAAGTACCGATAAACCTTAGAAGAATTCAAACAAAACTTTAATTTCACTTTTTAGATTGAGTTTATCCTGGTTAAATAATATTTTAACTAAACTTCTAATTTCATATTTTTCAAATAAAAACGGTGATAAATGAAAAAACTTAATCTTAAAGTAAAAATCGGAACTCTTGAACTGAAAAATCCTGTGATGCCAGCATCAGGAACCTTTGGATACGGGGTAGAATATTTTGATCAAATAAATCCTGAAAGCCTTGGAGCAATCATTGTAAAAGGACTTTCTCTAAAGCCTTCTTCAGGAAACCCTCACCCAAGGGTTGTTGAAACCCCTTCGGGTCTTTTAAATGCAGTTGGACTTGAAAATATAGGAATAAATAAATTTATTAAATCAAGACTTCCTCTATTATCAAAATTCACCACTCCAATTATTGCCAATATATACGGCCAAACCGAAGCTGACTATGAAGAATTAACTGAAATAATTGAAAAAGAAGAAAGAATTTCTGCTATTGAAGTAAATATTTCATGTCCTAATGTAAAAAAAGGGGGGCTTGCCTTTGGAACGTCTCCAGAAGTCTGCTCAAGTCTTGTCTCAAAAATAAGAAAAAAAACAAAAAAAACCCTGATTGTCAAACTAACACCAAATGTTACAGATATAAGGCCTATAGCCAAAAGTGCAGAAGATTCTGGAGCTGACGCACTTTCACTTATCAATACTATCACAGGAATGGCCATAGATATAAATACAAGAAAACCCATGCTTGCAAATATAACAGGAGGTCTTTCAGGTCCTGCCATAAGGCCCGTTGCTTTAAGAATGGTTTATGAAGCCTCCTCCTGTGTTAAAATACCTGTGATAGGAATAGGCGGAATAACAAATTATGAAGACGCCCTTTCATTTATTATTGCAGGTGCATCTGCTGTTCAGGTAGGTACAGGAAATTTCATTGATCCAAAAACCTGTGAAAAAATTATCAAAGGAATTTCAAAATTCATGAATAAAAATAAACTCTTTTCTATTGATGAACTTAAAGGCTCAATTGATTTAACTAAAACTCAGATTGGCTGAAGTATTGTTAACACTTGAATCTGATTAAATTTTACGTTAATAACCAACAACATCGTTATTTTAATAAAAATCATACTAATTCAAACCTAAAAGAATTAAAAATCAAAAGGAGCAGAACTATGAAAAAATTATTAGCTGTTTTAATTGTTGCTTTTATGTTCACACCGGCAGTTTCTGCCAAGGAAGTTTCTGGAGTTAATTTTCTTGAGCAAATGAAAATTTCGGGTAAAAATATGGTTCTTAACGGAGCAGGACTAAGGAAAAAAGCTTTTATCAAAGTTTATGCATGCGGCCTTTACCTTAAAGAAAAAAACAGTGATTCAAAAGCAATTATCAGTGCTGATGAACCCATGGCTGTAAAACTTGTTATCACTACAGGTCTGGTTACAAAAGAAAAAATGCAGGAAGCAATGACAGAGGGTTTTGAAGCCTCAACCAATGGTAATCAGGCTACCATTCAGGATAGCATAGATCTTTTCAACAATTGCTTCAATGACGAAATCGTCAAAGGAGATGAATTTATGATGGCATATCTTCCTGGAACTGGGGTTGTTGTTTCAAAAAACGGGACTGAAAAAGGAATTATTGAAGGTCTTGATTTTAAAAAAGCTCTTATTGGAATCTGGCTTGGTGATAATCCAATAGATAAAGGCTTAAAAAAAGATATGCTTTAGTCAAAATTTACAGGGCGGAATTAATTTCCGCTCTGATTATTTTTTAAGGCCGCCCTTAAAATCTTCCTCTGCTTCCTTTCCAAAATCTCCGGAGACTGTTTTATTAAACTTTGTAAAAATATTTTTATATACATCAATGGATCTTCTTAAAATCTCGTCAAACGGAAGTTCATCATAATGCCCAAAATCTTTTATATAGGACATATGTTTTCTGCCCTTATCATCGAATTCATGGAAAAGGGAGTCCTTTTCTCCATCAAAATCAAGGGGTTTTACCTTAAATTTTTCGCACAATTCCTTATTGAATGTAGGGGTTGCCTTAATCCAGTTTCCATTTAGATAAATTTCTGTATACCCATGATAATAAAAGATATCTGTCCCCATTATTTCCCTGAGCCTTTTTGTGGTAAGATGATTTTTAACATCTGCAAGACCAAGCCTTGAGGGGATTTTTGCAGCTCTTAAAACAGCACAAAGAGCCACAGCTTTGGCAACACAATAACCTTTTCCTTTCTTGATTATCGAGCTTGCCTTCATGCCTTTGTGTGTAAAGTCAATCTCATAGGGATTGTAAAAAACCTGATCCCTTACAGTATAGAAAAGGGCTATTGCCTTTTCTTTTTCACTCATTTCCATTGATAAATTTTTTTTTACAAAATCTTTAATTACAGGATGTTCAGAGTCTATGAAAAAACTAGGTTCAAGATAAAATTCATAAGTTTTTTCTGCCATTTTAATTATCCTTTTCATAACCTGAACCATAGGCTATTCAAATATTAATAAAAATTTTGATCAATATCTGCCTTTAAATCAAGCAAAAGCTGTTTGTCAGATTCATTTATATCTGATTTTAAAAACTCATTTATTGTAAAAACAGCTTCCTTTGGCAAAATTCTTTTATTGCCCATATAGTCAATTAGAGCACTGCCTGGATCCTCTGGATTTATCTTTTCAAAATACTTTCTTTTTTCCTCTTCAATCTCCTTAAAATCTCTAAGATCATAGTTTCTAAAAAGAATTCTTTTCCCAAGCTTTTTATTTATTTCATCAAGTCCATTAACAGTCTTAATTTTATCATCAAGGTCTGCTTCTAAAAAACGCCTGCATTTTTCAACTTCATAATTGTTTAAAAAACCCCTTACATACAAAAGAGCATCTTCATCAACTCCTTCAATTACAGGGTATCTATAGTTTAGATGATAATTACAAACTTCTTTAAAAAGATTCTGATTTTTTTTAAAAAATTTAAGATTTTCCTCAAAGATCCTCAGTCTGTCCTCAGATATTTTTGATCTAAATCTTTGATAAAAAGGAAGAACAAATGGAGGTTCACCATATTTTTTTCTTGTTACAAAAGTTTTTTCCTCGATGGTTTCCTTGGTAATTGTCAAGATTTCTTCAGAATCCAATCTAAGCCAGACTGTTTGATTGGAATATGGGATAGAATTTCCCAGGCAAAGATAAGGAGCCATAAACTCATTGTCAGCTCCTAGTTTTCCATGAATAAAAATTCCAGCCCTATGAATCCCGAATACACTTTGAAAAGCCTCATCAAGGGACTCACTCCTTTTTTGATCATTTTTTTTCAAATAAAAATCTTTTATATACTTGAAAACCTTTTCCTCCTTTGAAAAAAGCCTGGAAAGATTAAGTGTTGCTTCAACATCGGCCAAGGCATCATGGGCAGTTCCCTTTGTAAGATTGTTAAATGAAATAAGATTTTCAAGTTTAAGGGAAACCTTGTCTTCCAAAAACGGCCATGAAATTGAATTTTTCGAAAAAAGATAAAAAAAGACTGCCATTGGATAGATATCCATTCTGGAACAATTGTTTTTAAACTGATGAGTGTATGGGGGTAAAAGATTCCTATAAAAAGAAAACCTTAAAAATTCATCATCAAAACCCAAAGTATTGTATCCAAGGGAAATTGTTCCTGGAGTATTTAAAAGTCTGTGAATTTCTAAAACCCCGTCTAATTCTGAAACTCCGTCTTTTAACTGCTTTGGCCCCATCTTGTGAACCAAAAGGGCTTCAGGGGAAATAACAATGTCATCTCTTAACTTAATTTTAAAATTATGGGTTTCAAGCCGATTAAATTCAAGATCGGTTCTTATGGCCGCAAACTGAACAATTTGATCAAAACATTTGCTTAACCCGCTTGTTTCAATATCATAAAAAAGGTAGGTATTTTTCATTTGCTCAAATCACCTCAAGGCTTTTGTCAAAAGTCCATCTTCCAGGGGGTAAATTACCTTCATCAGCAAGTTCTTCAAGGTAGGTTAAAAAAAATCTTCTTGGAATTTCTTTTGCTCCAAACCTTTTAAGATTATCAGTTTTCACCTGGCAATCAATCATGGGAAACTCCCATTTTTCCAGCTGTTTTACAAGATAGACAAACCCTGTTTTTGAGGCATCGGATTCAAGTGTAAACATGGATTCTCCATAAAAAACATTGCCAATGGATACCCCGTAAAGACCTCCTGCGATCTTATTATTATTCCAAACCTCAACAGAATGGGCATAACCTGCTTTGTAAAGTTTTATATATGCTTCTGCCATTTCCTCAGTAATCCATGTTTCCTGGTTGTTTTTTATTCTAACATCAGCACACATTCTTATAACTAGCTCAAAATCTCTATCCAGGGAAACAGAAAACTTTTGTTTTTTTATTGTTTTTTTAAGAGATTTGGGAATATGAAAATCTTTTATAAACAAAACAGCCCTTGGGTCAGGCGACCACCACAAATATGGAGACGAATCATCAAACCAGGGGAAAATGCCCATTTTATAGGCCGCTAATATTCTTTCGGGCTTAAGATCTCCTCCCATGGCAAGAAGGCCTGATTTATCCGCATATTCAGGAGGAGGAAAAGAAACTCTTGAAGTAAGTTGAAATACAGGCATCAGTTCTTTTTATAGTTAAAGGTCAAACTGTTATTTCTGGATCCTATAGTTAGTTTACCACCCTCTGAAAGTCTGCCAAAAAGAAGTTCGTCAACCAGTTTATCCTTTATCTCAGTCTGAATAAGTCTTTCAAGGGGTCTTGCCCCGTATACTTGATCATAACCTTTTTCTGAAAGATATTCCTTTGCCTTTTTTGTAACTTTTATATTGACTTTCTTTTCTTTAAGCTGTGCTCTCATTTCATCAATAAACTTTTCCACTACTTTGAATATAATATCCTGGTCAAGCTGATTAAAATAAACTATTTCATCAAGTCTGTTTCTAAATTCCGGAGAAAATATCTGGTTTAAGGCACTCTTTCCCTTAAACCTGGAATCAGAGCCCTGGTTTCCAAAACCTATTGACTTTGAAGCCATTTCTCTTGCACCTGCATTGGAAGTCATCATAAGAATAACATTTTTAAAGTCAGCAAATCTTCCGTTGTTATCTGTGAGCTGACCATAATCCATTACCTGGAGCAAAATATTATAAATATCCAGATGGGCTTTTTCAATTTCATCTAAAAGAAGAACGCAATGGGGGTTTTTTCTAATTGAGTCTGTTAGGAGCCCACCCTGATCAAAACCAACATATCCGGGAGGAGAGCCTATCAGCCTTGAAACTGAATGTTTTTCCATATATTCCGACATATCAAATCTTAAAAAACTTATTCCAAGAGTTTTAGCTACCTGTTTTGCAAGTTCAGTTTTTCCAACTCCAGTAGGGCCTGTGAAAAGAAAAGAACCTATTGGCTTTTCAATTGAACCAAGACCTGCTTTTGATCTTTTTATTGCTGAAACAACAGAATCAACTGCACTATCCTGACCAAAGAGATATTTTTTTATTTCATCCCCTAGTTTTGCAAGTTTATTTTTATCATTTCCACTCATCTGCTGAAGAGGAACTTTTGCCATTTTGGAAATAACATCAATGATTTCTTTTTCACTGACAACTTCTATCTTTTTATCTGAAAGAGCGGTCATTGCTCCAACTTCATCGATTACGTCTATTGCTTTATCAGGAAGATATCTTTCATTCAAATGCCTCAAAGAAAGCTTTACTGCAGATTCAATGGCCTCTTTTGAATACTCTATCCCATGAAAAAGCTCATAGGTTGACTTAAGACCGTTCAAAATTTCAATGGTTTCCTCTTCTGAAGGCTCTGAAATGTCAATTTTTTCAAATCTTCTGGACAAAGCTCTGTCCTTTTCAAAATGATTTTTAAACTCTTCATGGGTTGTTGAACCAACACACCTGAAACTTCCGCTTGTTAAAGAGGGCTTTAAAATGTTTGAAGCATCCATAGAACCTGAATTTGTAGCACCTGCACCTACTATGGTATGGATTTCATCAATAAAAAGTATGGCATCTTCAGTTTCTTCAAGCTCACTCAAAACTTTTTTCAATCTTTGTTCAAAGTCACCTCTGAACTTTGTTCCGGCAAGCAATGCACTTAAGTCAAGAGAATAAACACTTGAATTGACAAGCTTATCTGGAACATCACCTTCAAAAATTTTTCTAGCAAGCCCTTCTGCTATTGCAGTTTTACCTACCCCGGGATCCCCTACGTAAACAGGGTTGTTTTTTCTCCTCCGGCATAAAACCTGCATTGTTCTTTTTAATTCATCTTCCCGGCCAATAAGCGGGTCAATTTTGCCTGCAGCTGCTTTTTCAAGCATATCTATTGTATAAAGAGAAAGTGCGGAATTATCTTTTCCAGGCCGTTCTTCGGAAGACTCTGAATCAAAAGCTGCCTTTTGCCTTCCTCCTTTTTCAAAACCGGAACCATGGGAAATATAATTTAAGATATCAATCCTTTGAATTTTTTCTTTTTTCAGAAAAAAAGCTGAGTGAGAATACTCTTCTTCAAAAATTGATACAAGAATATCTCCAACATTAATTATCCGTTTTTCAGCTGCTCTTGCATGGTTAACCGCCCTTTGAATCACCCTTTGAAAACCCACGGTCTGCTGAAGAACATAGTTTGATTCTTCAGGCATGACTTCAAGATGTTCATCAAAGTATGTTTTAAGATCTGTTTTTAAAATGTGAATATTGCCGCCACAGGATTCAATTATCTCAACTCCGTGTGCGTCATGAAGGATTGCAAAAAGAACATGCTCCACGCAAACATATTCATGCCTTCTTTTCTTAGCTTCTCTTACAGCAAAACCCAAGGTTGCACTTAATTCCTTGCTTATCATATGTCAGGCCTTCTCCATTGTACTTTTTAATGGAAACCCACTGTTTTTAGCTAGAGCAGTTACTGTTTCCACTTTGGTTTCGGCTAATTCATAAGGATACACTCCGCAAATACCAATACCTTTTTTATGAACATTGAGCATTATTTGTTCAGCTTCTGATTCTGACTTGTGAAAAACACTGATAAGAACGTCAACAACAAATTCCATGGTAGTATAGTCATCGTTATGTAAAAGCACCTTATATAAAGGAGGCTCCTTTATTTTTTCCGAGTTCTTGGATCTAGTTTGATCTTGAGTACCCGGATGGTTTAAAGCCATACTTTCCTCCCTCCTCAAACCTTTCTTTTTTATTAATCGTAAACATTAAATCAATTTAAATCAAGTTATGCCCCGCAACATCTTTTATATTTCTTACCGCTTCCACAGGGACAAAGCTCATTTCTGCCTATTTTTCGTTGCTGTCTTTTTATTGTTTTTCTATTTGGCTGGGAATCATCATCCCCCCTTGAGAAAACCATTTTATCCTCTTCAACTTCTGAGAATAAAGGTTTTTTTTCCTCTTCATATCCGTTTTGTATTTCTATACGCATAAGAATATTTACTATTTCGTCCTGAATTTTTTCAATCATCGACTGAAACATATCAAAACCTTCTTTTTTGTAAATAATCAGAGGGTTTTGCTGGGCATAGCCTCTCAGCCCAATGCCTTCTTTTAAGTGATCCATATTAAGAAGATGATCTTTCCACAGGGTGTCCACAGTCTGAAGAATGATAAAATGCTCAAGTTCCCTCATGCTTGAAGAACCTATAAGCTCTTCTTTCCTGCTGTATTCCTCCATAGCCTGAGAATAAACAATTTCTATAAGCTCTTCCTGACTCAGCTCTTCAATATCTTTATCAGATAATATATCAAGTTCAAAGCTGACTTCTTTTTTTACCTTGGCTTTAAAAGCTTCCCATCCATAATCACGGGTTTTGTCTTCGGCTTTAGAACTCAAAAATTCTGATACAACAACAAAAGACTTGTTTTCAATAATATCAGTTATTTTTCCCTTAAGGTCTTCATTGGTTAAAGCTTCTTTTCTTTCCCTGTAAATCACTTCTCTTTGAGCATTCATGACATCATCGTATTCAAGGAGATGCTTTCTTATGTCAAAGTTATGTCCTTCTACTTTTTTCTGAGCATTTTCAATGGCTCTTGAAATAATCCCGTGTTCAATTGTTTCCCCTTCTTTCATTCCAAGACGATCCATTACTCTTGTAATTTTTTCACCACCAAAAATTCTTAAAAGTTCATCTTCCAGTGAAAGATAAAACCTTGAAGAACCTGGATCTCCCTGACGGCCTGAACGCCCCCTCAGCTGATTATCAATCCTTCTTGACTCATGTCTTCCCGTTCCTATAATATGAAGTCCACCAAGTTCAACCACACCTTCTCCAAGAACAATATCAGTTCCTCGACCTGCCATATTTGTTGAAATAGTCACCGACTTTTTCTGGCCTGCAAGGGCAACAATCTCAGCTTCTTTTTCGTGATGTTTTGCGTTTAAAACTTCATGGGGCACCCCTCTTTTTTTCAGCATTTTGCTGAAATATTCAGAAACATCAATGGATACTGTACCCACAAGAACAGGCTGACCTTTTTTATAGCAATCAGAAATTTCTTTTATTGCAGCTTCATATTTTTCCTGCTTAGTCTTAAAAATTACATCAGGAAAATCCTTTCTTACAAGGGGTTTGTTTGTTGGAACCACAACAACTTCAAGGCCGTAAATTTCAGCAAACTCCTTTGCTTCTGTTTCAGCAGTACCTGTCATCCCGCTAAGCACGTTGTACATTCTAAAATAATTTTGGAAAGTGATAGAAGCAAGAGTTTGGTTTTCATTTTCAATTTTTACATTTTCTTTGGCTTCCAGTGCCTGGTGAAGACCTTCACTGAATCTTCTTCCTGGCATAAGCCTTCCTGTAAACTCATCAACTATGACAACCTGACCCTCATTTACTATATAATCCACATCTCTTTTAAATATAGTATGAGCTTTCAACGACTGATTGACATGATGAAGGGTTTCAATATGTGAAGGGTCGTAGATGTTTTTTATATCAAGTTCTTTTTGTATTTTAAGTATACCTTCATCTGTTAAAAGAGAGTTCTTGTCTTTTTCATCAACTGTATAATGAATTTCATTATCAAGTTTTCTTACAACCAAATCAGCCATATTATAAAGCTCTGTAGATTTTTCTGCCGGCCCTGAAATTATAAGAGGAGTTCTTGCTTCATCTATTAAGATTGAATCAACCTCGTCAACAATTGCAAAGTTAAGCTCCCTTTGCACAAGATCTTCTTTCCTGAATTTCATATTGTCACGCAAATAGTCAAAACCAAACTCATTGTTAGTTCCATAAACTATATCGCAATTATAAGCATCTTGCCTTTCCCTGTCATTGAGTCCATGGGTGATTACTCCAACAGAAAGACCCAGGAAAATGAAAAGCTTGCCCATCCATTCAGAGTCTCTTTTTGCAAGATAATCGTTTACTGTGATTATGTGCACACCTTTTCCTGTTATTGCGTTAAGATATGCAGGAAGGGTTGCAACAAGAGTTTTACCTTCACCTGTTTTCATTTCAGCAATATTACCTTCATGAAGAACTACCCCGCCGACTATCTGGCAATCAAAATGTCTCATTTCAAGTATTCTTACAGACGTTTCTCTTACTACGGCAAAAGCTTCAGGCAGAATCGATTCAAGACTTTCCCCTTCAGAATATCTTTTCTTAAATTCGCTGGTTTTTTCTTTGAGCTCCTCATCTGAAAGTTCACTGACAGAAGACTCAAAATTATTAACATCTTCAACTATTTTTGATATTCTTTTAAGCTGTCTTTCATTTCTTGTTCCAAATAAAGCTTTTAAAAGGTTTATTATCATTTTAATTCCTTATAAGTTTGTTTTGTAAACTGTTGCAGACTAGAGATATATTATTGTTAAGCCTTAGTATTAATATAAATAACAAATAAAAACATATTCTTTGTCCACTTCCAAGTCATCTTCAAAATTTAACCCTGAAATAAGGTTTATTTATTGTGTTCAGTCTGTTCTCTATTATTAATTTTGATAGAAAACTTTAATTTTGAACAATCATTTTTTGAATTAAACAAAGTTTTTTATATTTGAAAACCAAAATCAACACCAAGCTTTAAATGAAATTGCTTATAAACCAAATATGTCAAAATATCAAAATCAAAAAACCCTCCTTAAATTTGAAGGGAGGGTTGTAAGTTAATTAAATATTTTGAATAAAGCAAATATGAGTTCTTAATTTTTATCAATTTGTAAAAATCAACAAGATGAAAAATGATGAAAAATCTGGAAAAGTTTTATTCGGATTCATATTGAACCATCAGTCAAGAATGTATTTTTCAGGATTTACCGGCCTGCCGTTCATATAAACCACATAATGAAGATGAGGGCCCGTGCTTCTGCCTGTATTTCCCATTTTGCCTATTTCCTGCCCTCTTTTAACTTTCTGCCCTGATTGAACAAGAGTTTGGGAAAGATGGCCGTATTTTGTAAGAATTCCATGTCCATGATCTATTAGAATTGCAGTACCAAGAAGTCCTCTTTTCCCGGCAAACGAAACTATTCCGTCAGCAGGAGCAACAATAGGAGTTCCATGTCTGTTTGCTATATCATAGCCTTCATGAAATTCTTTTTTTCCAGTAAAAGGAGATTCTCTGTAGCCAAAAGGAGAGGTTACCCAGCCCTTTGCAGGTCGTATGGAAGGAGTTGAAGCAAGCATACTTCTCTTGGTTTCAAGAGAACCTAAAAGGTCTTCCAAATTTTCAATTTTAACTGAGGATATGTTTTTCAGTAAATCAGCATTGTCTGTGATCCCTCTGACAAGGGAGCTGTGAGAATTTTCCAAACCTATCCTGGAGTCAAGGGGTTCTGGCATTACCCCGCCAATTCCAAAAATACTTTTATCTTCATTATTCTCAGAGTTTTTTTTGCCCAGATCTGCGATAATTCTTATTTTTTCTTCAAGCTTGCCAAGCTCTGCGAGATTGTTTCTTATTAAGTTTATTTCTTCTGCAAAAAAATGAAGCCTGTTTCTCTGGGCTTGGATAAGCTCATTTTTTCTTTCAAGTTCTTTTTGTGTTTTTAAAAGCTCTAAATCTGATTTTTTTACAGAAATATAATCATAAAATAAAAGCATTGAGCCTGAAACAAAAAGAGCAAAAATAAAAAGTCCTATAACAGCAAAAAAACGCGAAAACGACAAAGTTCTGACTTTACCGCCGTTTATTATATTTACTATATATTTAACAGTCATATTCCATCTTTATTTGGTGTTGATGTTTTCAGATACAAAAAATTTAACATGAACTTTTGTAAAAAGTCAATTTAAACAATCTCTTTTCCTACTTTTGCAATCATTGAGTTTAAAGTATTTTCCATCAACATTGCAATTGTCATAGGCCCCACTCCTCCGGGAACAGGGGTAATCCACCCTGCTATTTTTTTTATCTCATCAAAATCAACATCACCTTTGAGAACTGAAATTTTTTTACCTGTTTTTTTACTTATTTTTTCTCCAACCCTATTAACTCCCACATCAATTACACAAGCACCGGGCTTTACCCATTCTGGTTTTACAAGTCCTGGAACACCTGCAGCAACAATAAGAATATCAGCTCTTAAACAATGTGATTTCAAATCTTTAGTTCCTGTATGAACAATTGTAACAGTTGAATTTGCTCCTTTATTTTTCTGAAGCATCATATTGGCAATGGGTTTTCCTACAATATTTGATCTTCCAACTATAACAACTTCAGCACCGCTTGTTTCTATCTCAGACCTTTTTATCATCTCAATTATTCCTGCTGGAGTGCAAGGTGGAAAAACAACATTTTTTCCAATTACAAGCCTTCCCACATTAACAGGATGAAAACCGTCCACATCTTTATCTGGATCAATTGCATTTATAACTTTTTCTTCATTAATATGCTTAGGTAAGGGCAGCTGAATAAGAATACCGTCAATAGTATCATCCTCATTATATCTTTCTATTAGATCAAGGAGCTCCGTTTCAGAAACATCTTCATTCAAATTTTCCTGAACTTCTTTAAAGCCAACTTTTTCTGCTGTTTTGATTTTTAATGACACATAAGAAATAGAGGCAGGGTTATTACCAATCAAAATTGTTACAAGACCGGGAACACGACCAAATTCTTCCTTAAGCTTGACAGATTTTTTTGTAATCTCACTTAAAATATCTTCACGCAGTTTTGTTCCGCTGATTATTTTTGCTTCCATAAAAATTATACCCTTAAAATTTTAAATTATTTTTAAACAGGCCTGGGCGGAATCAAAAGCCCAAGGCTTTCATCAAGTCCAAACATAAGATTCATGTTTTGAACTGCCTGGCCTGAAGCCCCTTTTACAAGATTATCAATAACAGACACAAGAACAAGACGGCCTGAGTCAAAATCAAGCTTCAAACCTATATCACAAAAATTTGTGCCTGCAACATCATTAATATTTGGAAATTCTCCTTCAGGTAAAATCCTGACAAACCTTGAGTCTTTATAAAAATCAAATAAAATTTTTCTTAATTCTGATTCAGAAACACTTTTATCTGTTTTTAGATAAATTGTGGAAAGCATTCCTCTTACAACAGGAATTAGATGGGGAGTAAAACAGACCTCTGCTTTAAAACCTGAAATCTCCTCTATTTTTTCTTCAATTTCAGGCCTATGTCTGTGAGACATCACTTTGTATGCCTTAAAACCCTCATCAACTTCACAAAAATGAGTTCCAATTGAAAGCCCTCTTCCTGCACCGCTGACTCCTGATTTGGCATCAATAACTATATCTTTACAGTTTATTTTGCCGGCCTTAACAAGGGGAAGTATTCCCAGAAGACTGCAGGTGGGATAGCACCCCGGATTACCCACAAGACTGGCATTTTTAATCTCATTATAGTTTATCTCAGAAAGACCGTATACTGCTTTATCAAGATATTCAGGTGCTTTATGCACACAATAATATTCTTCGTATGCCTTCTGAGATTTAAATCTGAAATCAGCGGAAAGATCTATTACCTTAACATTTGCCTCCAAAAATTCCGGAATAATTTCCATGGGAATTTTATGGGGAAGGGCTGTAAAAATAATATCGCATTTATCAACTGTTTCCTCTGGACTAAACTTTTCAATTTCAATGTCAGCAATAGTTCTCAAACCAGGATAAAGACTGGAAAAAATTTGTCCCGAATATTGCCTTGAGGTAATACAACTAATTTCCACCTCAGGGTGAAAACTTAAAAGTCTTACCAGCTCAGCTCCAGTATAGCCTGTTCCTCCAATAATACCTGCCCTTATCATTAAAGAATTCTCCAAAATTTAAATTTTAAATAAAACATTCAACCCTTTTCCCTATACCAAAAAAGAAAAAGATTAAAAACAGGTTTTATCTTTTTAATTAATTCTGATATTCTTTATAAATAAACTTACTATCAACCTTGAACTAAAAAAATCACTCAATTCATCCTGGATATCTAAAGACATCTAAGCACAACGAAATCCAGGAATAAAGGTAAATTTCTCATAAAATAACTGGTCGAAATTTTCTTTTAAAAAAAATTTAATCGAGAGGACATTTTTTTGTGCAAAAGCTAAGTAAAATCCAAAATGCTTTTTAAACCAAGAAAAGAAACTTTTTCTGAGGATGCAAAGCTAACAATCTAGATTTAATAGACAATAACAACTTTAAATACAAACAATAACTATTATTTTACAAAAAATATCAACACCCAATACTTTGGTGCACTGCAAAAAAACACCTTGACACAACTCTTTTTTTTGATTAAAATTATTTCATATTCAGAAGTCATTGGAAAACAATATAAAAATTAAGGAGAATTTTAAATGAAGACAATGGACCCAACAAAAATGATTCAACAAATGATCGATTTTCAAAAAACTGTTTTTGAAAATAGTTACAATGCAATAATAATGATGCAGTCTCAAACTGAAAAAATGGCTGAATCCCTTTTATCAAAAAATTCTATTCTTCCTGAAGAAGGTCAAAAAATGATAAACGAATGGATACTCGCTGTTAAAAAAAGTAGGGAAGATTTCAAAAAATCAGTTGATGAAAATTTTGCTAAGATGGAAGAGTATTTCGTCTCAGCGACTAAAACAGCAAAGTCAGCTGCCAAAAACGAAAAATAATTTTACTTAGTAGATATGAGTTCGCCCAGCGAACTCATATCTTTCAATATTTATTCACCAATAAAATATCTCAGGGGAATCCAAATGGATCAAAAAGAAATGGTCAAAAACATTTTGAACTGGTACTCAAGCTCACTTCAAAACACCTTAAATGCTGTCAACCTTTACCAGGTTCAGGCTGAAAATATGACAAAATCTTTTATTACCAACTCCAATCTGCCTGAAGATTCTAAAAAAGTTATAGAAGAGTGGTTTAAATTCATAAATCAAAGCCAGGCAGACTTTAAAGAGTCTATGGAAACAGGCTTAAAACAGCTTGAAACTTATATTATCTCCCTTGTTCCCAAAGACTAAATTTATTTAAAGAGGTTTATCATGAGTAAAAAAAATAGTTTTAATAATTTTTTTTCAGGATTTGATTTTATGAAGCCTGAAAGTTTTTCTTTATTTCCTGTTACAGATTACAATGAAATTATCAATTCAAGCATGAAAATTTTTGAAGAGGCATCACAAATTTCAAAAGATTTTATGCTAAAAGGTTTTGATTATTCCGATTTTGTTTCTTTTTTTGAAAACTCAACTGGATTTATAACTTCTTCCTATTCAGGCTACCTCGAAATCATGGGTTTTATTTCAAAAGAAGCCTATGATGAGCTTGTAGAAAAGTACAATAAAATTCAAGAAGAAATCAGCGAACAGAAAAAAAAGGTTTCACAAAAAGAATCAACAATCAAGACTCAAGAAAAGAAACTTAAGGCAGTTGAAAAAGACATTAAGGATTTTGAAAAGAAAATTAAAGATCTTGAAAATGAGCTTGCCGCAGAAAAAACAAATAAAAAAGACCTTGAAAATGAGCTTGCCGCAGAAAAAATAAACAAAACTGCTGCCCCACAAACCAAATAACTTACCTGGCTCAATAAAAGTTTAATGGAGATACCTTGTTAATCTAGGCATTCTCCATTTTTTATTTATTGAAGAATAAAACCAACCACTCTATATATTTAAATTTATAATATCGGATATTTCCAAATTTAAGCCATACAACATTTCTTGTATTTTTTACCGCTTCCGCATGGACACGGCTCATTACGGCCAATTTTTTTATCTTCTCTCATAAATGTCTCAGGAACAACTGGCTCTCCGTCAAAAAAATACCAACGTCCTTCTTCTTTCTTAAACAAAGCCTTTTCATGATGGGTAATTATTTCAAACTTCTGCCTATACTTAACTTTAAACTCAACAACCCCCTCTTCATTATCTTTAAGGCCGTTTTTTATATTTATAATTTCAAAGCCCTGCCAAGTCGATTCTTCTGACCATTTTTTTGTAGCTTTTTTATCGTGCTCTTGTTTCTGTTCCGGATGAATAGTATCATAAATATAATCAAGTTCACCTAAGGTATAGGCTGTATATCTTGACCTCAAAAGTGCTTCACAGGTTTCAGACTGTACTTCACCCTTAATATAAGGTTGACAACATTGTGAATAATCAAGGCCACTGTTACAAGGGCAATTTGCCATTTCTTCCACTCTCCTGGTAATTTCTAGTTTTTTATAATTTTACAAGTCAAAAGGAGTAAGACTTTCATATCCGTTTTCAGTTACAACTATTGTCTGCTCAAACTGAGCTGAAAGTGACCCATCTTTTGTTATAGCCGTCCATCCATCATCTAAAATTTCAACATCCTTTTTGCCAATATTAATCATGGGTTCAATTGTAAAAGTCATGTTTTCAACAAGGGGAATCCCATAACCTTTTCTACCAAAATGCATAACCTGTGGGGGTTCATGAAAGTCTAATCCGACCCCGTGGCCAACAAACTCTCTTACAACTGAATAGCCTTTTTTTTCAGCATAGGACTGGATAGCATGGCCTATATCTCCTATTGTAGCTCCTGGTGCAACCACTTCAAGAGCTCTTTTCAATGCCTCACGGCAATTCATAACAAGCTCTTTTGCTTCAGGGGAAGGAGTTCCTGAAAAATAACTATAATTTGCGTCAGCATAAAAACCGTCAAGAATTGTTGTAATATCAACATTAACAATATCTCCGTCTTTTATAATGAGGGGTCCTGGAATTCCGTGGCAAACTACCTCATTTACAGAAACACATACACTTTTAGGAAATCCCCTATAATTAAGCGGAGCAGGAATTCCTCCGTTTTTAAGGGTAAATTCATGGACAATAGTGTTTATCTCATCTGTAGTCATTCCGGGTTTTAAAAATTTCTCAACTTCACGATGGGTTGCCATGACAAGGTCACCGGCTTTCCTTATTCCCTCAATTTCTTCCAAGGTCTTAATTCGGATACCATATTTTTTCATATAATATGATTTTATGTTTGTCTTTGGGTTAATTCTTCTTATACAGCACTTCTTGTATTTAAGACCGCTACCACAGGGACATGGGTCGTTTCTTCCTGTTTTTTTCTTTTTGTCTCTAGTCAAAATCAATATCTTTCTTTTTTTCTTATTATCTGTTACTTTTTTACTTTATGAAAATATCCCTATATAATTTTCAAGTCAATCAAATATAATAATTAATTATGGAGAAGCCATGGAACTCACAGGAAAAAAAAGCATAATTTTTGTAGAAGAACAATTCAATGATCAAGAATTCTGGTATCCATATTATAGACTTCTTGAAGCAGGTTCTGATGTTGTTATCTGCGGAAGTGGAAGAACTTCTGTCTTTACCGGAAAAGCAGGCACCCAGGTAACTGCTGACACAGATGCATCAACACTGAATGCCAGTGATTATGACCTCCTAATAATTCCCGGGGGATTTGCTCCTGATTTTATGAGAAGGAGTAAAGAAATGGTAAGTTTTGTGTCAGAAATGAATCTTAAAAATAAAATAATAGCATCCATCTGCCACGGAGGCTGGATGCTTGTTTCAGCAAAAATTTTAAAAAATAAAAAAGCAACATCATTTTTTGCAATAAAAGATGATATGGTAAATGCCGGTGCCAATTGGGTTGATGAATCAGTAGTTGTAGACAGCAATTTAATCACCAGCAGAACACCAGATGATCTTCCAGCATTTATGAGAACAATTATAGGAAAGTTTAAAGCTTAAAATTATGCCAATCAATTACCCTGAACATAAGTTATTTTATCGTCCCCCTCTAAGCTATATTGATATTGGAAGAGTTGTATACAATGGAAGATATGCAGACATATACAACTATGCAAGAGATGAGTATATGAGAGACATTGGCTTTTCATATTCAAGTTTTAACATCAAACATGAAAAACACCTTGCTGTTGTTGAATCAAATATCAAGTTTAGGAAACCTGTATTTTACGATGAAGAAACAACTATTGTTTCAAAAGTTGAAAAAATAGGAACAAGAAGCATTATTTTCAATCAGAAAATTTACACAAAAGAAATGAAGGTAGTTGCCAATGAATCAAAATTTATAATGGTGTGTATAGACAAAAGATTCAAAGCGGCATCAATACCAGAGTCTCTTAAAAAAGCCTTTGAAAATGGTCCCTTCAAAAATTAACAAGCAATTTATAATAGGAGTAATGGGAGGAGGTTCGTCTTCTCCCAAAGATTATAAAAGAGCTTATGAACTTGGAAAACATATAGCTGAAAACAATTATATTCTTTTAAACGGAGGCAGAAACTCAGGTATAATGGAAGCTTCTGCCAAAGGAGCCTTTGACTCAGGAGGAACAACAATAGGGATTTTGCCTGGAGAAAACTCCGACAATATTTCAGATTATATTAAAATTCCAATAATAACTGGAATAGGAAACGCAAGAAACCAGATAAATATTCTTTCCAGTAATATTGTTGCAGTTTTTAAAGGCGGTTCAGGAACAATTTCTGAAATTGCATTTGCATTGAAATTTGATAAAAAAATTATCCTGATTGATTTTTATCCAGGAAGATTTGTTGATGAATTTATTAATAAAACAGTTTTTATGGTAAAAAATTCAGAAGAAGCTATTGAAAAGATAAAAAAACTTTTAAAATAAAATCAAGAAACCACTCAAATTAGAAGCTTAATAATTTTTCTCCAAACTCAAGATCAGCCGGGGTGGTTATTTTAATATTTTCCCTGCTTCCTTCAACAATTTTAACCCCAAATCCAAAATTTTCCATAAGAGCTGAGTCATCAGTAAGAACAAGCCCGTCTTCAAGGGCCCACTGGTGGACTTTTTTTAAAATAGAAGTTTTAAACCCTTGGGGAGTCTGGGCAAGAAAAACATTTTCCCTTGAAATTGTTTCACTTACCAAGTTTTGAGAATCAGTTTTTTTTATTGTTTCAACAACAGGAATACCCAAAACAGCTCCGTCAAAAAAATCCAATTCACTTATAACAGCCTTAATTTCTTCTTCTTTTACAAAGGGCCTTACACCGTCATGGATAAGAACTTTTTTACTGAGTGGATCTATAACTGAAAGACCGTTTTTAACAGACTCCTGCCGTGTTTTCCCCCCTGACTTAACCTTGTATTTTTTTTGTAAGCCAAGATTTTCGAGCTTTTCCATAAAAGAATTTTTTAAATCTTTAGGAACAACAATTATAATCTCATTAATTTCAATTATAGAATCAAATAAGATTAATGTATGAAATAAAATTGGAAGACCTTTTATTTCAAGAAACTGCTTGGGTATGGCTGCCCCCATTCTTGAGCCGCTTCCTCCTGCAACTATAACAACACTTATAATATCCATGGAGTTATTCTTTTAAATACTCAAGTTCTTTTGGCAAAGGAACTCCCTTGCCCATGGAATCTTCTCCATAATTTACACTAGCAAGAATTTCAAGATCGCTTAAAGCTCTGAGATCTCCTATAAAAGTAACTTTTTTTATATTTTCCTTTTGAATTTTGCCTCCAGCCCACTGAATATCCAAAACGCTGCTTGCATCAAAGCGTGAGTCTCCAACATGCATCTCAACCTCCCCGCCATAATGCTGAACAACTTTTGCAACCATAAGGCTTGGACGACTATGAAAACCCAATTTCTGGGGAATTCCAACAACAACTTTTCCCCTTTCCATATTTTCATTTAAAAGGGTTTCAGCAATATCCTTACCTGAGGAAAGAAAATAATTTGAATAATAAAGAGCATAATTTATGGTTCTATCCAACAATGAATCTGTATCAACTATGCAAGAAAGCTGTTCCATTACTTTTTTGTATGTATCCTTATACCCTCTTTCCTGAAGATGACGTTCATAATAATGAAGAAGTCTTTCCAATATTTGAAGAAGATGAAGACAAACAGAAATATGGGCTCTTAAACGCACAAGATTTTCACTATCACCCCTGTAACCGCCGTGGGCAACATAAGAATCGTATGAGGACTGAAGATTGTGAACAAGAATATTGTACCTGCTGATTTCGGCCTTGCTTACTTTCTCGGGAATCAGCTCTTTTATTTCCCCGGTAGAATAAGGAGCATAAAAACCAAAAAGCTGTTCAAACTTTCCGGCAACAGACAGGTATTCTGAGGTAATTTTTGCAATGTATTTAGAATGGACTTCTGATCTTTCATTCTCATCAATATCAGCAGGAAGTATTTCTGAAGTTACAACTCCGGGGAAATCAGCGGGATCAAAGTATTCATCAGGAATAATGATTTCAAGATTTTCAGCCTCGTCCAAAACAGCAGGAGCTATTCTTTTAAGAACTAAGTTGAAATATTTAAGAGTATTTAAAGCCTGGCTAGGAAAAGCATCTATATCAGGAAGCATATAATATCCCAGCCTGTTTATTATATGTTGCTGAACATAGGCTGAAAGGCTTATATGTCTTACGGTGGCTGTAAGTTCTCTGTAATAAAACCATTGTTTGTTGCTTTTTGCACCATGAAAATCAAGGAGATCTTCAAGAAGTTGAGAAGTGGCAATAAGCTTTGAATAAAGCCTTTTAGTAAAAAATATATGAGGTTCTTCGTATTTGCTGATATAAAGGCAGCATTTAAGAAAATCTTCAGAATAAATTCTTACTTTTTCCTCAAATGTGATTTCAGAATATTTGTTAGCCAAATTTTTCCCCTGATTCCTGATTGTTAAAAAAAGCTTAAGTCTGCAATAAGCCGAATTCTGTTTCTTATCATAAAGATAAGACGATGATCATTCATCTTGGATATCTGTTGCCAGATACCTCCAGCGACCTACCCGGAAGCATAGAGCGGACAGCCCCTAAACACTCCCCTATTTGGTCTTGCACCGAATGGGGTTTACCTAGCTTCCCTGGTCACCCAGAGAACTGGTGCGCTCTTACCGCACCCTTTCACCCTTACCGCAAAGCGGCGGTCTACTTTCTGTTGCACTTTCCCCACGTCACCGTGACTCCACGTTATGGAGCATCCTGTCCTATGGTGTTCGGACTTTCCTCTATGGATAAATCCACAGCGATCATCTTGCAGACTTAAGCCAAATTTCATTTAATCAAAATACAAAAAAAATATCAAGCTCATATAGGTCTGTCTTCTTCAAGGTAAACAATTCTATGGCATCTTGGGCAATATATAAAATCATCTGCCTTTTTGATTTCAATAAGGATCTGAGGAGGAATTCTTAAAAAACATCCAGTGCAAACCTGATTTACCACAGGGACAATTGCAACTCCTCCTGACTTTTGAATAGTATTATAATAAATCTCTTTAATTTTTGAATTCAAACTTTTTGAGACTTCTGCTTTTTTTAATTCAAGATCTTGCTTTTCTTTTGCTTCAGAATCTGCCTTTTTTACAATATCTTTTTTTTGAGATTCTATAAGAGATTTCAACTGAGAAAAACCAGCTTCCTTTTCCTTGATATTTAAATCAAGCTCTTCTGTTTTTTCAAGCAAGGCAAAAAGAGTTTCCTGAATTTCTTCATTAAGCTTTCTAGTTTCATCAACTTCCCTTTGAAGAACTCTGTAATCTTTGGGACTTGCAAGCTTTCTCAAATGCTGTTCATATTTTTCAACTCTTTGATTATTTGATTCAAAATCAGCTTCATGCATATTGTATAGCTTCTTTTTTTCCTTACGGGCTTCCTTTAACGCTTCAAGCTTTAATTCTTCATTTCTTAAGTTTTGATCCAGCTTTCCTGTTTCATCCTCGACTTTTTCAAGGACCTTTTCAAGCTCAATGATTTTTTTATCATAACTCTGAAGCTTAATCATAAGCTCGCGCTGCTCTAGCACTGAATTATTCATAATAAGACCCTGTTTAAATATTAAAAATTAAAAAAAACATCCTGATTATAAAAAATCTCGGTTTCAACATTTAAACCTGAATTTTTCATGGAAATATCCAATCTTTCTTTTAAAAGCTCACAAACAATTTTTTCTGTCCCATAATGACCTGCATCAATAAGACAAATACCTATTTCTGAGGCAAGCTGAGCTTCATGGTATTTGACATCTCCGGTGATAAAGATTTTTACACCCATCCTGGCTGCTTCTTCCATAAGAGAAGCACCACTTCCAGTACAAACCCCTATTAGATTTGAAGAAAGATTATTGCACCCTGAAATCCTTAAGGTTTCAATATTAAGTTTTTTTTTAACTTCAGCTGCAAAATCAAGACAAAAAACTTCATTTTCAAGATATGAAATTCGTCCCAGTCCATTTATTTCATCTTTACCTGAAAAAGGAAGAATAGGAGGGCCAGCTTCAAACCCTAATTTTTTTAAAAAGAAATCATTAAGCCCCGGTCTTACGCTGTCAAGATTTGTATGGGCTGAATAAACTGCCAGATCATTTTTTACAGCTTTTCTTACCAGCTTTCCAAAAACAGTTGAAAAATCAAAAGATTTAAGCTTTGAAAAAAAAAGAGGATGATGGGTTATAAGAAGGTTGGAACCATTTGAAACCGACTTATTAACAGAATCCCAATCAGGATCCAGAGAAATGGTGATTTTCTTTATTTCCTGAAAAGGATCTCCCACCTGAAGACCGCAATTATCCCATGATTGGGCTAAACCCAGAGGTGCAATTTCTTCCATTAAATTCATTATTTCATTAAGACTTCCCATTAATCTACTCCCATAAACAAAAAAAGCGTGGCAGAAATCTGCCACGCTTTATATTTCAGAGCTTGTTTGATATTTGTTTTAAATCTTCTTTACTCAAATTTATCAAACCTTTAATGCACTCCTTTATTTTCAAATTTTGGTGGGCCCACCTGGGTTCGAACCAGGGACCTATCGGTTATGAGCCGATGGCTCTTCCAGCTGAGCTATGGGCCCCAAATGAAAACTCTAGCTATATAGCTTTTGTAAGCTTTGATGTCAAGAAATTTATTCCCCGATTTCAATAAAGCTTTTAAGTTTTTTACTTCTTGTGGGATGTCTTAATTTCCTCAAAGCCTTAGCTTCTATCTGCCTTATTCTTTCCCTTGTCACTGAAAAATCTTTTCCAACTTCTTCAAGGGTATGATCAGCTTTTTCACCTATTCCAAATCTCATTCTTAAAACTTTTTCTTCCCTTGGAGTAAGAGTGGCAAGCACTTTTCTTGTCTGATCTGACAAATTCATGTTAATTGCAGCATCAGAAGGAAGAACAAACTTCTTGTCCTCAATAAAGTCTCCAAGATGACTATCTTCCTCTTCACCTATTGGAGTTTCAAGAGAAATAGGTTCCCTTGCAATTTTGAGTACTTTTCTTACCTTGACCACAGGAATTTCCATTTTTTCTGCAATTTCATCAGGAGTGGGTTCTCTTCCAAGTTCCTGAACAAGATATCTTGAGGTTCTTATAAGCTTATTTATTGTTTCTATCATATGAACAGGGATTCTTATTGTCCTGGCCTGATCTGCAATGGCTCTTGTTATAGCCTGTCTTATCCACCAGGTTGCATAAGTGCTGAACTTGTAGCCCCTTCTATACTCAAACTTATCAACAGCCTTCATAAGACCGATATTGCCTTCCTGAATAAGATCAAGAAACTGAAGACCTCTGTTTGTATATTTTTTTGCTATACTCACAACAAGTCTTAGGTTTGCTCTTACAAGTTCACTTTTAGCTTTTCTGGCAAAAATTCTTCCCAAATCAACCTCGGAAAGAACTTTTTTCAGCTGCCTTGAACTTGCCTTGATTTTATATTCCCTCAAGCCGATGCCTTCCTGAAGCATTACACAATCTCTATACAGCATTTCAAGCTCATCTTCTGCAAACCTGGATCTATCCTTACCCCAGCTGACAAACTTTTTTTCACCTTTCCCAATCATCTCTCTAAAATCAGTTATATTTACACCAAGAACACCGGCACAATCACTTAAGACCTGATTCATATTTTCATACCATTTAATCTGATGCCTGATACTGCTTTCCATTTTATCAAGGATTGAACCTTCCAGACGCCAATCCTTTACAAGTTCATAAATTTTTTCATTTCTTCTTGATATATTTCTTCTTATCTTCTTTTTTTCGTCTCTTTCAATTCCTTCTACAAAAAGAGACTCCTTGAGCTTTTCGTTTTCGTCATAAACAGTCAAAACTTCTTCAATCATAGCGATAAATGAAGTGATATTCTCATTTTCATCGCCTTCAATATCGCCCTCATCTACATCCCTTAAAATATTTTTAGCTCTAAGCTCTCCGTTTTTAACCCTTTTAGCATAGGACAAAAACATATCAATGCCCATGGTTGTAGCAAGCATAGCTTTTAAAACCTCACACTCACCACTTTCTATTTTTTTGGCTATTTCTATTTCACCTTCACGGCTTAAAAGAGTTACAAGCCCCATTTCCCTTAAATACATCTTCACAGGATCTGTAACTGCACCAAAATTTTTATCTGTATCATCAGGATTAAAATTAGCCCTTGCAAGCTTAAGTATTTCTTCTGCTTCTTTAGATTTTTTATCAGAGCTTTTACTGCTTTTTAAGGAACCTGACTTTGCTCCTGTTTTTTTTGAATCAGCCTTAACTTTTTTATTATCAACTATCTCAATTTTTAATTCGGTAAACGTCTCGAGAATAGACTCCATCTGTTCAGGAGTAATAGTATCTTCTGGAAGAACTTCATAAATATCATCATAGGTCAAAAGCCCCTCTTCTCTGCCTTTGTCAATAAGCTCCCGAAGCTCCTTTTTTTTAGATGCTTTTGATTTATCATTTTTTTGGGTCATTTATATCCTCCTGCTCGTCGTTTACCATAAGCCCGGTTTAATTTGCAAAATTTATATTTTAATAAAATAAAGACGGATTTATCCATAGCCTCCAGCTTTAATTTAAAGATTAATAAGATAAAATAAGAACTTTTAACCTTAAATCAACATCAAAAAACGCTCAATCCAACTTTTTTCCTTTTACACAGATGCTCAAACTGGGCTAAAAGCATTTTTGCTGACCTTTCACTCCACTCCCCCTGTTCAATCCGGAATTTAGCCAGCACAGGTTCAATTTCACTTTCAATATCAGTCATTGAATTAAGATTTTCTCCCCTGTCTAAAATTTTAAGAATTGATTGCTTAACTGATTCATTGGTAATTTTATCGGCAATTTTTTTTTTAATAAAAACATTTTTTAATTGAGGAAGATCAACTAAAGCAGCCAAAAGAGAAACTTCCATTCTCAAATATTCAGAACTTATATTGGTAGAAACCGATAAATCCTGGGTAAATCCAGCCTTCAAATCCTTTGGTTCAAATCTTTCCAAAAGAGCTCTTTCCTCAATACCAAGAACCTGAGAAACTCTTTTTGTATAAAGAGCTTTGGTAACAGGATCTTTTATTTTTTTCATGAAATCTTCAATTGCTGAAACAACCTTTATTTTTCCCTCAATTGTACTCCCATGAATTTTAAGATAGTATCCTGTTATAAAATCTATGGCTTCCTTAGACTCCAAAGCAGCTTCTCTGAATTTTTCAGGGCCATAAGTGTTTATAAAATCATCAGGATCCATTTTATCTGGAAGAATAAGTACTGAAACATCCGCCTCCTCGTTTGCAAAAACCTCAAGACTTCTTGCAGCAGCTCTTACCCCTGCCTCGTCACCGTCATAAACAAGAACCATTTTCTCAACATATCCTTTGAGTGTTTTCACATGGTTGGAAGTCAAGGAAGTTCCAAGGGATGCAGCACAATTTTTGATTCCTGATTTATTAAGGGCTAAAACATCAAGATAGCCTTCAACAATATAAATCAGATTTTCTTTCCTGCAATCTTCCCTTGCCTGATAAAGCCCGTATAAGGAGCTGCTCTTATTATAAACAACAGTTTCAGGTGAATTAAGATATTTAGGCAGCCCATCTCCAAGAGTTCTTCCTCCAAAACCGACAATATTTCCTCTTTGATCCGAAATGGGAAAAATTATTCTTTCCCTGAACCTGTCGTAACAGCCATTGCCTGATTTTTTTTCTATTATAAGGCCTGCAGCTTTTTGAACTTCCTCGGAAATTTTTTCCTGCCTTAAAAAAGAATTAAGATTACCCCAGCCCTCAGGTGCCATTCCAAGCATGAACAAGTCTATTACTTCATCTGGAATTTTTCTTTTTTTTAAATATTCAAGCCCTGAATTACCAGCCAAAGATTTTTTTAAAATATGGTGATAATAACCAGCTGTCTTTTTATTTGTTTTTAAAATATCCTGCCTTAAACTTTTAGCTTTTACACTTTTTGAACCTGAAGAAGTTTCTGGTATAGCAATATTGTATTGCTCTGCAATTGCTCTTGCAGCTTCAGGAAAAGACAGATTTTCATACTTCATTAAAAATGAAAAAACATTTCCCCCTTCTCCGCAGCCAAAACAATAAAAAATATTTTTTTCCGGAGAAACTGAAAATGAAGGTGTTTTTTCCGAATGAAAAGGGCAGAGACCAAGATAATTTCTGCCCGATTTTTTCAGATTTAGGTATTGGGATATAAAATCTACAATATTTACTGAGTTTAAAATTTCGGAAATGACCGTTTCAGGAATAAACAAGATTCAAACCCCACTTCTTCGGCCTATTAAAAATTTAAAATAAAAAATTAAAACCTTAGATTACTTAAGTTTGGTTATCCAAACTTAAAAAATCTGCATAAACCTTTATATTTAATCATACACGCTGACTTAAAGTCAAACTTTAAATTAGACAACAAAATTAAAACCCTGAAACAACAAGATAATTGCCTCAGGGCTTATTTTTAATAATTAGGCTCAGTTTAAGTTAATCATTTTTTGTCAAACAATTAAACCTACCACCAAAAATCAGGCTTTTTTAATTAAAGAACCTGAAGTTTTCAGCTTACTATAAAACCCCTTTGGTTGAAGGAATAATATCAGACTCTATTTTACAAGCCATGGAAAGGCTTTTTCCAAACCCTTTAAAAATTGCTTCCAGGATATGATGCTCATTTTCACCATAAGGAACATTTATATGAAGAGTGATTCCAGAGTGAACAGCAAATGCCCTGAAAAACTCCTTGGCAAGATATGGCGAAAAAGGGCCTTTTGCACGAATGACCTCTGGAATATTAAAAACCAGATAAGGCCTGTTTGAAATATCCAAGGCAATATTTGCCAAAGTTTCATCCATGGGAATAAAGAAATTACCATACCTTGCTATTCCCTTTTTATCTCCAATTGCTTTTTTAAAAGCTTCACCCAAAGCTATTCCAATATCTTCCACAGTATGGTGATTATCAATTTCAATATCGCCTTTTGCCTTTATTTTAAGATCAAAACCTCCATGAACAGTAAAAAGATTCAGCATATGATCAAAAAAAGGAATTCCTGTTGAAATTTCCGAATTTACTTTACCCCCAAGCCCAAAAACAATGTGAATATCTGTTTCATTGGTTGTTCTTTTTATTTCTGCTTTTCTTTCCATAAAAAATTCCTATATTCTTTCAAATTAAATAAATATTTATCTAAACAAGACCTAAACTAAAAGTTTTTAATATAAACTATTTCATATCCCCTCTTTTTCATAATAGGCTTTAAGTCCAGCCATAACTCCCTTGTAAAGCTTTGCTCCTCCAAGAATTGTAAACACATTTTCTTCCATTGAGCACTGGGTAGCAAAAGCCGGGCCTATTACAGAAGCAGGTTCAGGGGCATTTTTATTTTCTGATAATTTTTCCAAATAATAATCAAGTTTATCTTTGATTACTTTAAAATAGTCAATGTCAACATTTGAATATGATTTTGCAGCCTCTGTCACACTTTTTGAAAATTCAAGAATATACTCCCAGTAAAACTTTGATATTTCATTCTTTTTTTCCAAGGATTTAATAAGATAATTTATTGACACTCCTGTGGTTATGATTTTTAAAATCTGAAGCTCATATAAAAGGGTTTGCTCTTCTGCATCTGTATTTTCAATGATTTCCTTTGCAAGAGTTTTCAAATCATCCCTTGAAACAGAATATGAAAAAAGAGAATTTGCAATTTGATTTTCCATTGAATTATTTACTTCTTTATTCATTTAGATACACCATTTTATTTATTTTTATTTTTTACTAATTACCACATTTAAGTGCTTAAAAACAGGGGAATTAAATTTACAGGGAATCATAAAATTTAAAGTTTAATCCCAAAAACATCAATAAAAAACAATGAGTTCCCAAGTTTATCAGTTTTTATTTACTTATTATCAAAAAACTTATATAGTTTGTAAAGGTGAATAAAATGAATATAAATACTTCTTTATCCCAAAATTTTACCCCTTGCTTAAACACTGAAAAATACAGTGACAACAAATCTGTTTCATCTGAAAACAACTCCAAACTTTCCAAGTCTTCAACCAATACAAAAGACAGCTCTCCAGAAAAAAAAATTAAAACATCAAAAGATGATTTTACTCCCTATGAACAAAAAATTATAGAAGAGCTGAAATCAAGGGATCAGGAAGTAAGAGACCATGAAATGGCTCATGTTGCAGCAGGCGGGCCATATATAAAACGCGGGGCAAACTATGAATATCAAAAAGGGCCCGACGGAATTTTATATGCCATAGGCGGCGATGTGTTAATAGACACCTCCCCCATACCCGGAAACCCAGAAGCCACCATAAGAAAAATGGATACAGTAAGAAGTGCTGCCCTTGCTCCGGCCAACCCTTCAGGCTCTGACAGGGCAATAGCATCAAGAGCATCTTCAACCAGGATCAAGGCCAGTGAAGAATTAATAAAAATCCAGCTTGAAAAATCTGGCCTTGAAAAAAACGATGAAAAAGTTCCATCAGAAATTGCAAAAACTTACTTAAATCATGATGATAATTCCAGCAAGCCAGGGAAATTTTTAAACATAGCTGTCTAAACCTGATGCTAAAATCAAGCAGTCAGCAAACCCTAAAAATTCAGCCGCTTATTAATATCTTCCGCCTTTTTACCCAAACTCACACATCTAGCTTCAATTATCCTCAGCTCCTCCAGGAAAGCCTCTCTTGCTTCTTTGTTTTCTTCCATCATATCTAAAATATCTGAGAAATCACTTACATAGGAATCTAGAGATTGAATAAGGTTTTTAGAGTAAAATTCCATTACCTGCCTGGAAAATTTAAGAATATACTGAAATTTTAAATTTTCCCTGTAATTTAAAAAATGATCTTTAAGAGATGACTCTGTTTCTTTTTTTATTTTTACAAGGCTTTTTTCAATTATTTTAAGAGTTTGATCTTTTAGAGAGGTTTTTGGCTTAAAAAATCTGCTCATTAAGTTTTTCAAAAAAACCATTCCAGAGCCAGCCATAGCATTGCTTCTTAAGGCAACATTATAATTTAAAGAATCAAAGGCAGAAGGAATTTCAAAGAATTGCTCAAAAGTAAAATTTTCTGGTGAAACAATATTGGTTCCAAACTTCCCAGGCTCTTTTCCTATGGCTTTTTGAAAATTACTTCTTGTTTCATAAACCATATACTCATAGGATTTTGAAAGCTCATAATAGTATGAAACAATTTCTTTTTCCTTTTCTTTTATAAAAGATATTACATAAGGATTTATCTCCCTTGTTACAAAGTTATCAAGGCTTAGCCTGAAATCCTGATACAAGGCAAAATAATTTACTTTAACAGAATTTTCTCCGGTTTTAACAATATATTTATTTAGATCTCCCCTGTATGATCTAATGAAATCAAAGATCATCTTTGTTATTTTAGATCCAGGAGAAAAAAAGGAATCAATTTCGTTTTTTAAATTTCTATCAGACCTGGACTTTGCACCGTCCATTGTATTTATTATTATGTTTTTAACTTCCTTAAATTTTTTTGTCTGCCCAATAAGGTCTTTTTCACCATAATCAGCATCTGAATCAAGAATTTTTATTTTAATTTCAAGACGCTCAATTAATTCTTTTATTTTATCATTAATTTTTCCTGAAATACTTGAATAAAACAAAAACTGCTTTTTAAGAATAAGCTCATTTTTAAAATAACTATTAAAATCTTTAAACCCCTTAATTAAAAACTGCAAAGAAGCTTGATCAAGCCTCCATTGTTCAAGCCTTAACCTGTCTTTTTCAGAAAGCTTTGATTCATTTTCATTAAAAAGCTCGTAAAGAGCTGAAATTGTAAAATATTTGGCTCCAGGCTTTAAAAGATAAATTTCTTCAGCAGTTTTTTTCTCAACCCTTTTAAGATCTTCAAGATTTTCATGTTCTGACAAATCAGCATTTAATACAAAAACAGATTGCCCTGTAAGCCCCATTTTTTTCAACATATTCAAAAATATTATATCAGCCTGTCTTAAGCCTGTTCTTGTGCTTACAAGATAAATTATAAAATTTGTCTTTAAAAGATAATCCTGAATACGTGCTATATGGTGAGGATTGGTAGAATCACTTCCCTGACAATCTGCTATTTCAGTTTTTTCTTCAATTGCATTCCCTGGTATTTCAACATAAATATCCTTAACATAAACAGCCAAAGGTTCCTGACTTGCAAAATTCTTGTATTCGTCAAAGTTTTCCCCAAAAAACTCAAAATCACCCTTTTCAAGAATATTTTTAAGTTTTTCATAACCTTGAAGATAGGACTGAAGATAAACACTTTTTGCTTCCCGTGAATCTTTGGTTACAAGGTGTTCATTTTTAAGTTCAAGCAAAACCCTGTCAAGCCTTGCTCTTGAATCACTGTCTCTTATATCGAAATCATCAAAATTTCCATTGTTTTCAAATTCAGGAAGAAGGACAACAGATTTTTTTATATCATTATTTATTTCATCAATGGTTTTAAAAGAAACAACAGCTCTTTTTTTCTCTCCAGCCATTACTCTAGTTACAACAGAAGTCATTACTCCTGCTCCCCTTTTCAAAAAATCTGATTTCAAAAAGGAGTTTATAAAAGTACTTTTTCCAGACTTTATTGCACCAACAACAGCAATTTTTAAAACCTGATCTTTGATATTTTTATTTATTAAACTAAAAAATTCATTAATCTTTTCAAACTCTTCAAGCCCTGATTTGTCTTCTGATTTAAGATAGGTTGAATAAACTTCATTAAGTTCACCTGAAAGGGCTAAAAGTTCATTTTTTATATCAAAAGCATTGTTTGCCATAAAAATTCTCCACAAAAATTAAATTTTTCTAAAACATTTATTAATGAGCAAGAATTAAATTACAATTTAGCTCAGCAACTATTTATTTTAAATCATATTTCTGATAACCTGGAAATAGAAAACAATTAAAAAAGAAATTAATTTATGAAAACAAAGCTTATCAGCCCAAGTAAAAATCAGCCCTATTTTAAACTTTTCAACTCAAAGCCTTTAATAAACATTGAAGACTTTAAGCTTACCACAAAATTAGGTAAAAAAGTTCCAGGTTTTTTAAAGCCCCTTTTTTTCAAACAATTTGTTTTTGCTGGAATTATAACAAAAACTCATATTGCAGGAGCCGCAATTGCAGATCTTGGCTATGCATCAAAAGGGTTTGTATATCTCCACAATCTTGAAACAAATAGTTTTACTGAAAAATCATCCCTTATTTTTCCTTTTTTTAAAAAAACAATAAACCCCAGAACAGAAAATACAAAAGCTTATTTTAAAGCAAAAGACCTTGAAATCAAGCTTTCTCCAACCAATCTTTTGGTGGACTCAAAAAATTTAAAAATGGATCTTGAATTTTTAAAAGAAAAACCGCCCCCTCCCTTAAGAATTTGCTCTAAAACCTCATATAACAGGTGGTTTTTTACAAAAAAACAAACCCCAATAAAATCCAGGGGAAAAATATTTGAAAAAAATAATAAAATAGAAGTTTTTAGTGAAACCTCACGAAGTATTACAGATAGAAGCCTTGGTTATCCAGGAAGAGAAGTCTGGTGGAACTGGGCTTCCACAGCCTTTCTTCTTGATTTTAAAGAATTTGGAATGAATCTTTCATGGGGAATAAATCAAACAGGTGAAACAGAAAACTTTGTGTTTTATGATGAAAAGTTTATTAAAATAAATCAGGTAAATTTTGAAAAAGAAGACAATGATACCTGGTCAATTAAATCCAATGATAAAATTATTGATTTAAAATTCTACCCCAAAAAAACAAAAACAGAAAAAGTAAACTTTATATTTACAGCTTCAAATTTTATTCAGTACCTGGGGATATTTAAAGGAAAAATAAAACTTGAAGATAGCAAGTTTAAAGATGTTGAATTTTGGGGATGGCTGGAAGATCATTATATAAAATGGTAATTTTACATAAAAAATCAGTTTTTTAAATTAACAGCTAAACCTTTAAAACCTGTAAATATCGTATTGAGAGTCAATAAGTTCAGCTAAAGATGATGTTTCAGCAAGATTGAAAAGTTTATCAACTTTGGAGTTTAAAACGGTTTTATCATTTCCAACCATGGAAAATCCAATTTCAGTGATTTGAAATTTATCAAGGCTTCCTGATTCACAAACAGAAGCATTAAATTCCCTTTGAATTTTGGCAATTATTGGTTTTACATAGGAGCGTTTTTCTTTAAGAGAAAAACACTCATGTATTTTATATTTTAAAATTCCAGAGGCTATAAACATTACAAACTCCTGCTATTTACAATGGACAAGCGCTTCATAAGCTGCTTTTCCTGGTTTTTAGTAAGGGCTTTTTTTCTAAAAAGGACATAAGTTCCCCCTGCTCCGCCGTCTGTGCTCTTTGCACTTGCACAGGCAAAGATCCTTCTTCTCCAATAATTTGAGGATAAAATTTCTTTTACAAGGGGTTTAAGCACTGGCTCTTTTTTTGAAGAAAGCCCTCTTCCATGGACAATTAAAACTGCATTTTTGTTTTCTCTAAAACTTTTTTCAAGAAAACTTCTTACCTCTTCATCAGCATCTATTCTTGAAAAACCATGGAGATCTATATAATCCTGGACTGAAAACTGTCCTTCATGGAGCTTTCTTGCTACTTCTTCGCACACTCCAGCACCAATTAACTCACTATATTCAGGAGTTTTTGATACTTCAAAACCATCTCCTGAGTCAAGAAGCTCTTCAAGCTTTTTTAAAACATCGTTGTTTTCACAACAAGTTTGAGGAATGGGCTTTACAGCCCTTTTATTTAAAACAGCCCTGACTTTTTTCTTTCCTTTTACAGGGATAACATCAGACATTTCTTTTAAAAAAAGATTTTCATCTTTTTGAACTGATTTTTTAATCTTTTTAAATTCCCTTGACTGCCAGGGCAAAACTTTTTTCTTTTTTTTTACAAGCCCTGCCAATTCATGCCTGTAGTCTTCAAATGGATTGTTTGAAAAACCATTATTAAATCCAGACATAAAAAACTCCTTAGATTTTTACAAAACTATAAATTAATCAAATTCATTCAGTTTGCAACAAAATTTCACATTTAAGCAAATGAAACCTTTGAAATAAAATCCAGCAGATAGGGATATTAAAAACAAAAACATTTACTTGACTTTTACCATCCCATAACTTAGTTGATTAACTTGTGTGCCCGTGGCCCAGTTGGATAGGGCGCTGGCCTCCGAAGCCGGAAATCGTGGGTTCGAATCCCGCCGGGCACACCAATACAAACTTTCAATTGAATCAAAACAAATTAAAAATCACTTATTCAAATCAAAAAAACTTATTTATAAGCTTTTTTCACCTCTTGGCCTATAATTTCTATCCCCCTTGTTACTTTTTCACTTTCCTGGGAATATGTAACTCTTATACATTCATTTCTATGTACCCAGGCCTCATCATCAATTCCTGGAAAAAAATACTTTCCCGGAACAACAATCACCCCTCTTTTTTTAAGTCTTTCATAAAGTTCATAAGTGGTAATTTTCAAATCTTTGAACCAAAGCCATAAAAAGATTGCACCTTCGGGTTTGTGAATATAATAATTTGTTCCTTCAAGTTCTTTATGAAAAAGCTCAACTGCAATTTCTGCTTTATTACGATAATAGGGTTTTACTATTTCCGAAGAAATGGAGTTGATTTCATTGTTTTTTATCAATTCAAGAGCCATCATTGGCCCAAATGATCCCGGTGCAAGATTAACAATAGCATTTATCCCTGAAACAGCCCTTATAATGTCTTCATCTCCAATTACAATTCCTGTTCTTGCCGCAGGAAGCCCAAACTTTGAAAGGCTCATACACAAAATCATATTTTTTTCATAAAAAGGCTTTGCTTCAGTAAAAATTATATCAGGAAAAGGGGTTCCATAGGCAGAATCAAGAATAAATGGAAGATCATGTTTTTGTGCAAGTTCAGAAAGTTTTTTCACCTCTTGATCGGTAATTACATTGCCTGTGGGATTTGTAGGTCTGGAAACACAAATTGCACCAACATCATCTGTAATTTTAAGGGAATCAAAATCAACCCTGTATTTGAAAATCCTATTATCTAAAAAATCTATTTTAGGTTTAAAGGAAACAAAAAAATCATCGCAAAGACCTGAATCAGCATATCCTATATATTCAGGTGCCAGGGGAAGAAGGATTTTCTTTTTTGTATTATCATCCATTACTCCGGCAAACATATTAAATAAAAGGAAAAAAGATGATTGGCTTCCGTTTGTGACTGCAATGTTTTTTTCGGTTAAATTCCAGCCAAAATCATTATTAAGCATTTTAGCAAGCTCTTTTACAAATTCCTTTTCACCCTGGGGAGGATCATAAATTCCAATAAGCCTTCTAAATTGATTTTGATCTAAAAAAATTGTTTCAAGTCTTTTTTTAAGGACTTTTTCAATTTCAGGAACATGGCCGGGATTTCCTCCGCCCATCATTATCATGTCTTTATCTCCGGCAAGTGCATTGCCAAGATCATCCATTAATTTTAAAATTCCGCTTTCTGAAGTAAATTTCTTACCAAATGCTGATAATTTCATTTTGCCTCACAATTTCAATATATTTTTAACTTATATATTTTTAAATGCTTATTCTACTCTGTGTCAATATTTCAAAAAAAAGAATAAAGCAAGATTCAAAAGCTGATAAAACTTAATCTAGGTTTTAAACTTATTTTTCAAATATTTCTGGATTTTTTCAAGATAAGCATCAAGAATTACTGCTAAAAGTGCTGCAAGTATGCCTCCATGGAGAAGATGAAAGTAATTTTCATTTATAAGACCTGAAATTAAAGGAACCCCAAGCCCTCCAGCACCTACAGCAGCTCCAAGGGCAGCTGTCCCAGTTCCAATAATAACAGAAACTCTAAGCCCTCCGGCTATAACTCCTGAAGAAAGAGGAATTTCTATTTTAAATAAAATCTGCCGGCTTTTCATTCCCATGGCTTTTGCAGTTTCAACAATTTCTTTGGGAACCGATTCCAGTCCTGAAACTGTGCTTCTTAAAACAGGGAAAAAACCATAAATAACAAGAGCTGTAATTGTTGGCTTTGCTCCAAACCCCAAAACCGGAACACAAAGAGCAAGAACAGCAATGGGAGGAAACGTCTGGGCAGCAGAAGAAAAAGCATTAATTCCCGGAAGAAAAGCCCTGAGTTTTTTTCGTGTAAACAAAACTCCAAGAAAAAACCCCAAACTTCCTGAAACAAATGAAGAAAAAATTACTAAAAAAAGATGATCAAACACAAGTTTTAAAGTTGAAGTTCTAAGATAAATATAATTGTAAAACAAATCCCCTGAAAAAGATTTTAATAAAGACAAGATTATTACAGCCAAAACAAAAATCAGGGTGATAATTTCTCTTTTATCAATTTTATTTAATCTATTTAAATTCATTTTTAATTCTCAAAATATTAAGCCCTTTTACTTCTCCAATTAAAACTCCTGAAAAATCAACAATAGGAAGCTTATCAAGACCGGTTTTTAAAATAATTTCAAGGGCTTCCTTTAAAGAAAAATTATAATTTATTCCAAAAAGGTCTTTATTTTTTACCATCTTTTCCAAAACTTTTATATTTTCTCCCCTTAAATTTTTATCTGGATTCAAATAACCCATAAACTTGTTTTCTTGATCCACAACCCAGGTTTGAGTTTCAGATTTAAAAGATTTAAGATTTTCTGAGTAGAAAACAGAAAAAGCAGGTTTTAAAATGGTTTTTATTTTTATTCCACTAAGCTTTAAAAGGCTGGAACCCATAAATTTTTCTGAAAATTCATCGGGGTTTGTTAAAAAATCAAACGGGGTTTCATATCGAATTAATTTCCCGTTTTTAAGAAGAGCAGTTTTTGAAGCTATTTTTATGGCTTCTTCAAGATCATGGGTAACAAAAACAATTGTTTTATCAAGAACTTTTTGAATTCTAATAAGTTCTGACTGAAGTTTTTTTCTAGTTAAAGGATCTAAAGAAGCAAAAGGTTCGTCCATTAAAAGTATTTCAGGATCAGCAGCCAAAGCCCTTGCAACTCCAACTCTTTGAGCTTCACCTCCGGAAAGTTCATGGGGATATTTGTCAAGATAAAGTCCTGGCTCCATTTTAAAAATTTCTAAAAGTTCACCCACCCTTTTTTTGATTTTATTTTTATCCCAGCCCAAAAGCTTTGGAACAACTTTTATATTGCCTGAAACTGTCATATGGGGAAAAAGGCCGGTTCCCTGGATAACATAGCCTATTTTACGCCTTAATTTATAAGATCTTATATCCTTAACTGATTTATTATTTATTTTTATTTCACCGGAATCTGGGATAACCATTTTATTAATCATTTTTAAAAGAGTTGATTTACCTGCTCCTGAAGGACCTATAAGAACACAGATTTCACTTTTTTCAATTCTCATTGAAATATTATCAACAGCTTTTACCCCGTCAAATGTTTTAAAGACCGATTTGATTTTTATCATTTGCCCAATGCCTCCGGTCCTTTGGAAATCTCAGTGAAAAACTCCATAATTTTATCTGTGATTATGGCAATAATAATAAGGGGAAAAGTTCCAAGCAAGATAAGATCTGTAGCTCCCTGTCCAATTCCCTGAAAAATAAAAACACCAAGTCCTCCTGCCCCAATAAGGGCTGCAATGGCTGTGCTTCCAACACAATGAACAAGAGCTGTTCTTATTCCATTTAAAATAACAGGAAGACTTAAAGGAAACTCTATTTTCCAGAAAATATCAAATTTACCCATTCCCATTCCTTTACCCGATTCAATCACTGCCCTGTCTATAATTTTAAGGCCTTCAAGGGTGTTTTTCACAATTGGAAGAAGGGAATATCCAAAAAGAACAATCACAGCAGGAGCTGTTCCTGTACCTGAAATCCCTGCCTTTGCCAAAAAAGACAAATTACTGCTTAAAATTGACAAAGGAACCATTATAAGTCCAAAAAATGCAATCCCTGGAATTGTCTGAATTATATTGAGAAAATAAAAAACTTTCTCACCTTGATTGGCAAATTTAAATGTATAAACTCCAAGGGGAATTCCAATTAAGCATCCAGCTAAAACAGAACCATAGGAAATAAAAATATGGGTTTTAACTTCCATAAAAAATCTTTCCGAATTAAAAACAAACTCCCGGCCCAGGGCAAAGTCTGAAAACACTCCCAAAAAAAGAAAAACAAA